>NZ_JBSFDF010000010.1:0-175855 GCF_053593795.1 Streptomyces sp. NPDC002104
GGGTCCGGGGCGCAGCCCCACGGGGTCCGGGGCGCAGCCCGGGGTCCGGGGCGCAGCCCCACGGGGTCCGGGGCGCAGCCCGGTACCCCGCCCAGCCCGTCCGGCGCTTGAGGACCGGGGTCCGGGCAGCGCCCGGGGAACGGTGGAAGGGCGGGTAGGGGAACTCCGCCCCGCAGGGCAACCCACCACCCGGTACCTGCCGCCCGCGCTCGGGAATCTGCCCGCGGGTGGGGGCCGCGGCGCGGAGCCGTCCCCTACCCGCCCTTCCACCGTTCCCCGGGGCTGCGCCCCGGACCCCCGGGGCCCACCCCAGACCAGTTCCGGTCTCACCGGGCCGGCGCCGGGCGGGCTCCGCCCCGTGGCACGGCCGGGAGGCTCCGGTCAGCGGCCGGTCAGCGCCGGGTCAGCGGCCGGTCAGCGCCGGGTCAGCGGCCGGTCAGCGCCGGGTCAGCGCCAGCAGATCGCGCGCGGGGCCCGCCGGGCGTGCGCCGGCGGGCCAGACCGCGCGGAGTTCGCGCTCCAGGCCCGCACCGAGCACCGGTACGGACACCAGCCGGCGCCCCGCCATCTCGTCGCCGACCGCCAGTTCCGACAGCACGCACGGCCCGGCCCCGCTCACCGCCGCCGCCTTCACCGCGGTGGTGGAGGCCAGTTCCAGCAGCGGCTCCGCCAGCCCCCCGCACCCGGCCAGCGCCGCGTCGAGGACCTGCCGGGTCCCCGACCCGCGTTCCCGCAGGATCAGCGGCGTCGCCGCCAGCTCCGCCGGCTCCACCCCGCGCGTGCGCCGGGCCCAGGGGTGCCCGGGGGCCACCGCCACCACGAGGCGGTCCTGGGCGATGACCACCGAGTCCAGGCCGTCCGGCACGGTGAGCCCCTCCACGAAGCCGAGGTCCGCCTCGTGGGCGAGCACCCGCTCCGCCACCGCCGCCGAGTTCCCCGCGTGCAGCGACACCGCCGTGTCCGGGCGCTGCCCGCGCAGGGCGATCAGCCAGCCGGGCAGCAGGTACTCCGCGATGGTCATGCTGGCCGCGACCCGCAGCCGGGAGTCGCGGCGGCCCCGTAGCGCCTGCGCGCCCGCGTCGAAGGCCTCGGCCGCCTCCACCACCCGCCGGGCCCAGTCCGTGACCAGCGCGCCCTCCGCGGTCAGCGTCGACCCGCGCGGGGAGCGGTCCACGAGTGCGACCCCGAGCCGGGTCTCCATCGCCCGGATCCGGCTGCTGGCAGCGGGCTGGGCGATCCCGAGCCGTCGTGCCGCAGCGCTCAGACTGCCCACACGTGCGACCGCGAGCAGCAGTTCCATGGCCCCCAGGTCCGGAACCCGGTGCGCCAGCGGAACCTGCCCCTCGACCCACTCCTCATGACCGCTCCCATTACCCATAACCTCAGTTTATGTCCTCATAGGACAACACCCTCTGCCGTCCGGCCCCGCCCGGCGGGACGCTGGACCCATGGCCACCACCCTCGTACGCCCCGTCCCCACCACCCCCGGGACCCTCGCCACCGCGGCGGCCCACAAGGCCCCCTCCCTGCAGCACCTCGGCCCCAACTGGTACGCCTCCGTCATGGGCACGGCGATCATCGCCAATGCCGGCGCGACCCTCCCGTACCAGCTCCCCGGCCAGCGCGTGGTCTGCCAGATCTTCTGGGTGCTGGCCGCCACCGCCCTCGCGGTCCTGCTGACCGCCCGCGCCGGACACTGGCTCCACCACCGCGACCAGGCCCGCGCCCACCTCCTGGACCCCGCCGTGGCCCCCTTCTACGGCTGCCTCTCGATGGCCCTGCTGGCCGTCGGCGGCGGCGCGCTCATCGTCGGCAAGGACCTCATCGGCCTGCCCGCCGCCATCGCCGTGGACACCGTCCTGTTCACCGCGGGCACCGCGATCGGCCTCCTCGCGGCCGTGGCCGTCCCCTACCTGATGGTGGTCCGCCACAAGGTCGAGGCCCACCAGGCCACCCCCGTCTGGCTGCTCCCCGTGGTCGCCCCCATGGTCTCCGCCGCGCTGGGCCCCCTGCTCATCCCCCACCTCCCCGCCGGCCAGGCCCGCGAGGCCATGCTGCTCGGCTGCTACGCGATGTTCGGCCTCAGCCTGCTCGCCACCCTGCTGCTGCTCCCCCTGATCCTCGGCCGGCTGATCGTCAGCGGCCCCCTGCCCCTGGTCCTCACCCCGACCCTGTTCCTGGTCCTGGGCCCCCTCGGCCAGTCGACCACCGCGGTGAACTCCCTCGCGGACATGGCACCCCGGTCGATGGCGGGCCCCTACACCGGCGCCTTCTCCGCCTTCGCGGTCGTCTACGGGGTCCCCGTGATGGGATTCGCCCTGCTGTGGCTGGCGCTGGCCGCGGCGATGCTGCTGCGGGCCGCCCGGGGCGGCATGGGGTTCGCCATGACCTGGTGGGCACTGACCTTCCCCGTCGGCACCTGTGTCACCGGAGCCGCCGGCCTGGCCCGCCACACCGGCCTCGCCGCCTTCTCCTGGCTGGCCGCGGCCCTCTTCCTGGCCCTGCTGACCGCCTGGCTCCTGGCCGCCGCGCACACCCTGCACGGCCTCTGGTCCGGCCGCCTGCTGGCCGCGCCCCGCTAGGTCGCCGCCCGCAGGGCCGCCCCCAGCACCTGAGGGGCCGCCACCAGCGAGGGCCCGTACCAGGTCAGGTGGCGGCCGTCGACGAACGCCGCCGGGATGCCGGGGAAGGCCTCGGGGCCGTCCCCGGGCCCGAAGCGGTACGGCTCGTCCGGGAACACCACCAGATCGCAGCCCGCGGCGGCCGGGCCGGGCGCCCCGATCCGCGGGTAGCGCTCCGCGTGCCCGGCGCAGACGTTGCGCACACCGAGGCGGGCCAGCAGGTCCCCCGCGAAGGTGTCGCGGCCCAGCACCATCCAGGGCCGGCGCCAGACCGGCACGAGGGCCGTCCGCGGCGCTCCGGCCGGCTCCGCGCGGGCCCACGCCGCCTCCGCGTCCGCCAGCCACCCCGGCCGCTCCAGCCCCATGGCCCCCACGAGCACCCGGTCCAGTTCGGCGAAGGCCTGCGGGAGGTCCCGTACCTCGGTGACCAGCACCTCCAGCCCGGCCTCCCGCAGCGCCGCCAGGTCCGGGGCCCGGTTCTCCTCCTCGTTGGCGAGGACCAGATCCGGGCGCAGCTCCGCGATGGCCCGTACGTCGGGGTTCTTCGTCCCCCCGATGCGCGCCACCTCGCCCAGGCCGGCCGGATGCGTGCACCAGTCGGTCACCCCGACGAGCGCACCGGGCGCGCTCACGGCCACCGCCTCGGTCAGGGACGGCACCAGCGAGACGACCCGCACGTCCCCCATCGCGGTCAGTGTCCCGGCGAGGGCGGCTCGGAGGTCGCGTGGATGTGCTCGCCGACCGCGACGATCAGGATCCGGGTGTCCTCGGTGACCGCCCGCCAGCGGTGGCGCACCCCGCCGGACAGGAACAGCGCGTCGCCGTTCTCCAGCCGGTACGCCCGCCCCTCGGCCTCCACCTGGCAGGCGCCCGAGACCACGTACATCAGCTCGTCGTTGCGGTGCTGGTACTCGCGGCCCGCGTCCT
This sequence comes from Streptomyces sp. NPDC002104, assembly GCF_053593795.1. Lineage (NCBI taxonomy): Bacteria > Bacillati > Actinomycetota > Actinomycetes > Kitasatosporales > Streptomycetaceae > Streptomyces > Streptomyces sp. NPDC002104. The sequence goes on from NZ_JBSFDF010000010.1 coordinate 3,549, forward strand.
GGTCGCCGGTGAACTCCAGCGCGTGCAACTGGTGGTGCCCGCGCACGAGGGGCCGTACGCCGGGAACGGGCGTCAGCGCGGAATCGTCGCCCGCCCGTACGAGGTCCACGGTGCGCGCGGTGTCGGAGGCGGCCAGCAGATCGACGGCCGTGGTCCCCAGCGCGTCGGCGACCCGCTCCAGGGAGCGCATGCTGGGCCGGGCCCGCTCGTTCTCTATCTGGCTCAGGAAGGGGACCGACAGCCCGCTGCGCGCGGACACCGCCGCGAGGGTGAGCTGCAGGGCCCTGCGTCTCTTGCGCACGGCCACGCCCACGCGCAGCGGTTCCTTGGACTCCTTGTCGCGTTCCCGCTCCTTGTCGTCCGCGCCGGTCGTCGCTCCGCGTCCGTTCTTGCCGTCGGTGCCGTCCCTGTCGTCCATGGCGGGGCTGCCCTCCCCTTGTCCCGGTCGGTCCGTCGCACATCGCGCGTCACACATCGCGCACCACACATCGCCCATCGGTGTGCTGTAAGCACCTTACGCAGCAACCGGCCCCGGTTTCGCGCTCACGAGCAGAGCAGGCCGTACCTGCGCCACTTTCCGTTTGCCCTCGGTGCATCATCGTGACCGTGACGACGACACGACGCCTGATGCTCCTGGACACCGCTTCCCTCTACTACCGCGCGTACTTCGGCGTGCCGGATTCCGTGAAGGCCCCCGACGGCACTCCGGTCAACGCCGTCCGCGGCCTGCTCGACTTCATCGGCCGCCTCGTGCAGGACCACCGGCCCGACGACCTGGTCGCCTGCATGGACGCCGACTGGCGTCCCCACTGGCGGGTGGAACTGATCCCGTCCTACAAGGCCCACCGGGTCGCGCAGGAGACCGCGAGCGGCCCGGACGTCGAGGAGACCCCGGACACCCTGGCCCCGCAGGTCCCGATCATCGAGGCGGCGCTGGACGCCTTCGGCATCGCCCGGGTGGGGGTCGCCGGGTACGAGGCCGACGACGTGATCGGCACCCTGACCGGCCGCGCCACCGGCCCGGTGGACATCGTCACGGGCGACCGCGACCTGTACCAGCTGGTCGACGACGCGAAGCGGCGCCGGGTGCTGTACCCGCTCAAGGGCGTGGGCACCCTCCAGGTGACCGACGAGGCCTGGCTCCGCGAGAAGTACGGGGTGGACGGCCCCGGATACGCCGACCTGGCACTGCTGCGCGGGGACCCGAGCGACGGCCTGCCGGGCGTCCCCGGCATCGGCGAGAAGACGGCGGCGAAGCTGCTGGACGCCTACGGGGACCTGGCCGGGATCATCGCCGCGATCGAGGACCCGAAGTCGAAGCTGACCCCCACCCAGCGCAAGCGGCTGGACGAATCCCGGCCCTATCTGGCGGTGGCACCGAAGGTGGTCCAGGTCGCCTCGGACGTTCCGCTTCCGGCGTTCGACCCGGCGCTCCCGGCCGTTCCCGCGCAGCCGGATCTGGTCGCGGCGCTCGCGCAGAGGTGGGGCCTGAGTGGAGCCGTTGAACGTCTGGGCAGCGCACTTCGCCCCTGAGGTGCTAACTTAGGTAATCCTAAGCTTCACGGAGTCAGGGTCGGAGAGTCAGGGAGACGTCGTGGCAGAAGGACGAGCCCGCAAGGTCGGCACCGCAGTGGTCGTGCGGACCGAGCGGTTGAGTCCGCACATGGTGCGGATCGTGCTGGGCGGTGCGGGTCTGGCCGGATTCGGCGCGGGCAGTTACACCGACCACTACGTGAAACTGCTCTTCGCACCGGACGGGGTCACCTACGCCACCCCCTGGGACCTGGAACGGATCAAGGCGGTCCACCCCCGCGAGGAGTGGCCGCGCCAGCGCGCGTACACGGTGCGCGCCTGGGATCCGGCCCACCTGGAACTGACCCTCGACTTCGTGGTCCACGGCGACGAGGGCCTGGCCGGCCCCTGGGCCGCCCGCGTCCAGCCGGGTGAACTCGTACGCTTCCTCGGCCCGGGCGGGGCCTACGCCCCGGACCCGGCCGCCGGCTGGCACCTGCTGGTCGGCGACGAGAGCGCCCTGCCGGCGATCGCCGCGGCGATGGAACGGATGCCCGCCGGAGCCCGGGTGCACGCGCTCGTGGAGGTCGAGGGCCCGCACGACGAGCTGAGGATCGCCACCCCCGACGGCGTCGTCCCGGTCTGGATCCACCGCGGCTCCCGCCCGATCGGTGAAGCCCTGACCGAGGCCGTCCAGGCCCTGGCCTTCCCCTCCGCCGACGTCCACGCGTTCGTGCACGGCGAGGCCGGCTTCGTCAGATCCCTGCGCCACCACCTGCGCATCGAGCGCGGCATCCCGCGCGAGCGCCTGTCGATCTCCGGCTACTGGCGCCAGGGCGTGACGGACGAGGGCTGGCGCGCGATCAAGCGCGACTGGAACGCACAAGTGGAAGCCGAACAGGAACGCCCCCTGGCGGCCGCCGCCTCCTGACCGGCCGGCGAGCGGCTCCCGGCCCACCCCGGGAGCCGAGCCCCGGCGCGGGAGCCCTACACCGGCCCGGGAGCCCGGCCCGGGAGCCCGACACCGGCCCGGGAGCCCAGCCCCGACCCAGGAGCCCGGCCCGGGAGCCCGACACCCGCCCGGGAGCCCGACACCGGCCCGCGGAAGAGCTGCCGGGCGGGATCACCCGTTCGGCGGCACAATGGGCCCATGCGTACGCTCCGCGCATTCACGGCGGCCGGAGCAGCCGTTCTCCTGGCCTCGGCCGGGACCGCGACCGCCGCGCCGAGTCCGCCGCCCGCGCCCACCGCCCAGCTCACCGACGCCCAGGTCGACACGGCCGTGCGGGGCCTCGACGCCACCGTCGCCGGGATGATGCGCCGCACCGGGGTTCCCGGTGTCTCCGTCGCCGTCGTCCACGGCGACAAGGTCGTCTACCTCAAGGGCTTCGGCGTGCGCCGCGTCGGCGACCCGGCCGCCGTGGGCCCCGACACCGTCTTCCAGGTCGCCTCGCTCTCCAAGCCGATCACCTCCACCGTCGCCGCCGGGGTCCTCCAGGAGCCCGCCGACTTCGACCGGCACACCGATCTCCCCGGCTTCGCCTTCAAGGACCCGTGGGTCACCTCGCACGTCACCGCCGCCGACCTGCTCTCCCACCGCAGCGGTCTGCCCGACCACGCCGGCGACCTCCTCGAAGACCTCGGCTACGACCAGGCGTACATCCTCGACCACCTGCGCCTGGCCCCCCTGAGCCCCTTCCGCGCGAGCTACGCCTACACCAACTACGGGTTCACCGCCGCCGCCGAGGCCCTCGCCCGCTCCCGCGGCGTCACCTGGCAGAAGCTCAGCGCCGACACCCTCTTCAAGCCCGCCGGCATGACGCACACGAGCACCGAGTTCCAGGCCTTCGCCGACGCCCCCGACCACGCCGCGACCCACGTCAAGAACCCGGACGGCACCTGGAGCCCGCGATACGTCCGCGATCCCGACGCCCAGGCCCCGGCCGGCGGGGTCAGCAGCACCGCCCGCGACATGTCCCGCTGGCTGCGGCTCCAGCTCTCCGGCGGCACCCTCGACGGCAAGCGGATCATCCCCGCCGACACCCTCGCCCGCACCCACCTCCCCGAGATCGTCGCGCAGCCGCCCGCCTCGCCCACCGCCCGCACCGGCTTCTACGGGCTGGGCTGGAACGTCAACTACGACGACGCGGGCCGCCTGCGCCTGAGCCACTCCGGCGCCTTCGAACTCGGCGCCAACACCAGCGTCAGCATGCTCCCGCTGGAGCGGCTCGGCATCGTGGTCCTCACCAACGGCGCCCCCGTCGGCCTCCCCGACGCGGTCGCCGCCGAGTTCTTCGACACCGCCGAACACGGCAAGGCGACCACCGACTGGCTGTCCCTGATCGGCGGCCTCTACGACCGGATCAACGCGGAGGGCCGCTCCCCCACCGACTACGCCCACCCGCCCACCGGGGCCGCGCCGGCCGGCGAGGACTCCGCGTACACCGGCACCTACCGGAACCCCTACTACGGCAAGGCCACCGTGGCCGCCACCGGCACGGGCGGGCTGACCCTGTCCCTCGGCCCGGAGCCGATGGTCTTCCCCCTCACCCACTACGACGGGGACACCTTCAGCTACGAGACCGCCGGGGAGAACGCCGTCGGCCGCACCGGAGTGTTCTTCTCCCCCGCCGACCACACGGTCCGCATCGAGTACCTGGACGCCGACCACCTGGGCACCTTCACCGGCGGCTAGGCCGTCCTTCCCGGATCCTGCCGGGCCCGGGCCGCATAGCCTGTACCCGGTGAAGCGCAGATCCCACATCCCCGACGCGCCCCTGCCCCAGGTCTCCGGCATCGACCCGGTCCGCATGCGGCTGCCCCCCGACCCGGACGGGACCTGGCCGGACCTCGGCTCCTACCTCACGGCACGCTACGAGGGCACGCGCGGCGCCGAGTCCATGGCCCGCCTGCTGCGCGACGGCCGGGTGCTGGGCCCGGGCGGCCGGGTGCTGCGGCCCGAGGACCCGTACGAGCCCGGCGGCTTCCTGTGGTTCCACCGGGACATGCCGCCCGAGCCCGTGGTGCCCTTCCCCATCGGGGTCGTGTACCGCGACGAGCACCTGCTGGTGGCCGACAAGCCGCACTTCCTGGCCACCACCCCGCGCGGCAGCCACGTCTTCCAGACGGCCCTGGCCCGGCTCCGGGTGGAGCTCGGCCTGCCCGAGCTGAGCCCGGCGCACCGGCTGGACCGGATGACCGCAGGGCTGGTGCTGTTCAGCATCCGCCCCGAGGACCGGGGCGCCTACCAGCTGATGTTCCAGGAGCGGCGGATCCGCAAGGAGTACGAGGCGCTCGCGCCCCACGACCCGGCGGTGGAGTTCCCCCGGACCCTGCGCAGCCACATCGAGAAGGTCCGCGGGGTGATGGCGGCGACGGAGGTCGAGGGCGCCGAGCCCAACGCCGAGACCCTGGCCGAACTCCTCGGGGTCAAGGGCGGCACCGGGCGCTACCGGCTGACCCCGCACACTGGCCGCACCCACCAGCTGCGGGTCCACATGAACAGCCTGGGCCTGCCGATCCTGGGCGACCCGGTCTACCCGGTGGTCCGCGATCCCGCGCCCGACGACTACCGCCGTCCGCTCCAGCTCCTGGCCCGCACCCTGGAGTTCACCGACCCCGTCACCGGGCTCGCGCACCGCATCGAGAGCGCCCGCACCCTGCGGGCCTGGGGGGACCGGCCCGGCTGGGAAACGGGATCCGGGGACGGACACTGAAGGGACGGGCGGTCTAGCGGCCGACGTCCGCGATGCGCAGCGCCGCATCGGCGGTGGCCTCCGCGAAGGCGGCCACCGGGCGCCCCGGATCGGAGCGGTGGATCAGCATCACGCCTTCGATGAGCCCGAAGACGAGGTCGTTGCGGAGCACCAGTCCGGCCTTGTCGCCGGCGAGTTCGGCCCCGGCCCGGGTCCCGTCGAGCAACTCCCGGTAGATGCCCTTGAGTTCCTGACGCATCCGGCGGAAACGGGCGAAGCGCGCACCGGCGACCTCCGGCAACAGGTAGAGCGCGCCCAGGTTGTACGGCCCGCCGCACAGCAGCATCACGTCCGAGCGGCACAGTTCCCAGAGCCGGCGGCCGGCCGGCCGGTCCGCTTCCCCGGCCAGCCTGCGGGCCAGCTCCAGGGAGGGCGCGACCGTGGACTCCAGGAGTTCGGCGAGGAGTTCCTCCTTGCCGCCGAAGTAGTGGTACATCGTGGCCTGGCGCATTCCGGCCCGTTCGGCCACGGCCCGGGTGGTCGTGGCCGCGTACCCCTTCACCGTGAACAATTCGGCCGCCGCGTAGAGGAGTTCCTCGCGCGGCGGCCGCCCGCTCGCCGGTCTCAGCTGATCGGCGCGTGGCCGACCGACCCGTCTCGGCCCGTCATCCGTTCCACCAGTCATGGCCCGATTTTCCCACGGGACACGCCGAAGCGATCATGGCAAGAGGTGAGATCCGGCCATGACCGCTTCTGGAGGAACCTACGAATCCGGCTATCCCACCGAGCTGTAGGCCACCACACCTCGCAGCAGCGCGTCCACCGCCTTGCGCGCATTGCGGGCCACGGTGCTGCCACCCCCCGAGGAGCCCGAGGAGCCCGAAGACGCCGCAGCCGAGGAAGAGGGCGCCGCGGCGGCCACCTGCCCCAGCACGTCGATGACCTGCTTGCACCAGCGCACGAAGTCACCGGCCGGCATCTCCGCCTCGCGCAGCACCTCGTCCAGGCTCTTGTCGGAGGCCCACTGGTACACCGCCCACGCGAAGCCGAGGTCCGGCTCGCGCTGGCCCACGCCCTCCGCCTGGTTGATGCCGTGCTCCTCCTCCAGCGCGTCGAGCCGGCCCCAGATGCGGACCATCTCGCCGAGCGCGGCCTTCGCCGCACCGCCCGGCACCTTCGGCGCGACCGCGTCGTCGGACTGCCGCGCCTCGAAGACCAGCGCCGAGATGCAGGCGGCCAGTTCGGCCGGGCTCAGCCCCTCCCAGACACCGGCCCGCAGGCACTCGGACGCCAGCAGGTCGAGCTCTCCGTAGAGCCGCGCCAGCCGCCGCCCGTGCGGGGTCACCTCGTCCTCGCGCAGGTAGTCCAGATCCGTCAGCAGCGCGTGGATCCGGTCGAAGGTGCGGGCGATGGTGTTCGTCCGGCCCTCGATGCGCTGCTCCAGCTGCCGCGTGTCCCGCTGCAGCCGGTGGTAGCGCTCCGCCCAGCGGGCGTGGTCCTCGCGCTCGTCGCAGCCGTGGCACGGATGCGCCCGCAGCGCGGTGCGCAGCCGCGTGATCTCCCGGTCGTCGGCCGCGGCCGCCCGGCCCCGGGGGGCCCGGCCCGGCCTGAAGTCACCGGCCTTGGTCCTCAGTTGCGAGGCCAGGTCCCGACGGGACTGAGGGGAGCGGGCGTTGAAGGTCTTGGGGATCCGCATCCGGTCGAGGGGCTCCACGGGCACCGGGAAGTCGATCGCGGCGAGCCGCTTGACCTGCCGCTCCGCGGTGAGCACCAGCGGGCGCGGGCCCTCTGTGTACTCGTGCCCCCGGTGCCCGTTGGACCGCCCGGCCGGCACGCCCGGGTCCAGCACCAGGGCGAGCCCGGCGAACTTGCCCGTCGGCACGTGGATGATGTCGCCCGGCTTCAGCTTCTCCAGCGAGGTCGCCGCCTGCGCCCGCCGCTGGGCGGCGCCCTGCTTGGCCAGGTCGTTCTCGCGGTCCTTGAGGTCACGGCGCAGCCGCGCGTACTCCTCGAAGTTCCCCAGGTGGCAGGTCATGCCCTCCCGGTAGCCGTCCAGGCCCTCCTCGTTGCGCTGCACCTGCCGGGAGATCCCGACGACCGAGCGGTCGGCCTGGAACTGCGCGAAGGAGGTCTCCAGCAGCTCGCGCGAACGGTGCCGCCCGAACTGCTGGACCAGGTTGACGGCCATGTTGTACGAGGGCTTGAAGCTGGAACGCAGCGGATACGTACGGGTACCCGCGAGCCCGGCCAGGCCCGCCGGGTCCATGCCCCGCTGCCACAGCACCACCGCGTGGCCCTCGACATCGATGCCGCGCCGCCCGGCCCGCCCCGTCAACTGCGTGTACTCGCCCGGGGTGATGTCGGCGTGCTGCTCGCCGTTCCACTTGACGAGTTTCTCCAGGATGACCGTGCGCGCCGGCATGTTGATGCCCAGCGCCAGGGTCTCGGTGGCGAAGACGGCCTTCACCAGGCCCCGTACGAACAGCTCCTCGACGACCTCTTTGAAGGTGGGCAGCATGCCCGCGTGGTGCGCGGCGATGCCCCGCTCCAGGCCTTCGAGCCATTCGTAGTAGCCCAGGACGTGCAGGTCCTCGGTGGGGATGGAAGCGGTCCGCTCCTCCACGATCTCGCGGACCTTCAGGCGCGCGGTGTCGTCGTTGAGCCGCAGCCCCGCGTACAGGCACTGCTGGACGGCGGCCTCGCAGCCGGCCCGGCTGAAGATGAAGTTGATGGCGGGCAGCAGCCCGTCGCCGTCGAGCCGTGCGATGACCTCGGGACGCGAGGGGGTCCAGATCCGGCCGCGGGAGCGCCGCTCGCGCTCGCGGTCGGCCTCGCGGACCATCTTCCCGCGCCGCCGGTCCTTCGGGTTGTACCGGCTGCTGTTCTCCTCGCGCGCCATCCGCAGCAGATCGGGGTTGACCTCGCGGCGCGCGGAGCCGCGGCCGCCGTGGTCGGACCCCTCCTCGAAGAGGTCGTAGATCCGCCGGCCGGCCATGACGTGCTGCCACAGCGGTACGGGCCGCTCCTCGGAGACGATCACCTGGGTGTCGCCGCGCACGGTGTCGAGCCAGTCGCCGAACTCCTCGGCGTTGGAGACGGTGGCGGAGAGCGAGACCAGGGTCACCGACGCGGGGAGGTGAATGATCACTTCCTCCCAGACGGCTCCGCGGAACCGGTCGGAGAGGTAGTGCACCTCGTCCATCACCACGTGGCCCAGCCCGTTCAGCGCCTGCGAGCCCGCGTACAGCATGTTGCGGAGCACCTCGGTGGTCATGACCACGATCGGCGCGTCGGAGTTGACGCTGTTGTCGCCCGTGAGCAGACCGACCTTGTCGGCGCCGTAGCGCTTGGCGAGGTCGGCGTACTTCTGGTTCGACAGGGCCTTGATGGGCGTGGTGTAGAAGCACTTGCGGCCCTGCTGGAGGGCCAGGTGCACGGCGAACTCGCCGACGATCGTCTTGCCCGAGCCGGTCGGGGCGGCCACCAGGACGCCCTTGCCGGCCTCCAGTGCCTTGCAGGCCTCGATCTGGTAGGGATCCAGGTCGAATTCGTACATCTCACGGAAGGGCGCCAGGGCCGAGGCCTCTTCGGCGGCGCGGATCCGGGCAGCGGCGTACCGCTCGGCGGGAGAAAGTTCTTCGGTCATCTTGTCTTCGAGCCTACCCGTCGCCCCTGACAACAGTCGCGATCTTTTGCGCGGTCCCCCACCGGGCCCAAACCGGGCCCGCACCGGGCCCGGACCGCCTACGCCAGGAGCCGCAGGGCCGCCGGGACGCACTCGGCGCTCACCGGGAGCGGCCCCAGCGGCTCGCCGTCCGCGTAGGCCGTGATCCCGGCGGCCTCCAGGGTCACCTTCGAGGCCCGGTGGACGGTGACCTTCGGATGGTCGAGGTGGGTGCCCTTGTAGACGCGGGGAAAGACCTTCAGCAGGGTGGTGCGGCTGCAGTCGCCGACGACCGTGACGTCGAAGAGCCCGTCGTCGGGCACGGCGTCCGCGCAGATCCGCATGCCGCCGCCGTAGGAGGAGCCGTTGCCCACCGCCACCAGCGTGGCCTCGGTCTCCAGGACCGGGCCCCCGTCCAGGGTGATCCGGTACGGGAAGGGCCGGAAGGCGGCCAGTTCCAGGGCCATCGCCAGGTCGTACTTGAACCGCCCGGCCGGCAGCCGCATCCGGTTGCCCCGGTCGTTGACCCGCGAATCGAAACCGGAGCACAGCACGGTCCCGTACCAGGTGCCCCCGGTTCCGGCCCCGACGCCGGCCCCGCCCACCCGGCCGAGGTCGATCTCCCGGATCCGGCCCTCCTTGAGCGCCTCGGCGGCCAGCCGGCCCGCCCGCGCGGGTTCCCGTACGGGCAGTCCCATCGCGCGCGCGAAATCGTTCCCGGTGCCCACCGCGACCACCCCGAGCGGCACCTCGGTGCCCGCGAGCGCCTGCAGCGCGAGGGAGACCAGCCCGTCGCCGCCGACCGCGATCACCGCCCCGGTGCCCTCGCGCACGGCGGCCCGCAGCCGGGACAGGGCGTCGGCCCCGTCACCGCCGACGACGCTGCGCACCGAGAAACCGGCGTCGCGAAGCGCGGAAGCGGCCGGCTGCGCGGCGTGCGCGGCCCGGCCGCTTCCGGCGGTGGGATTGACGAAGAGGGTGATCTCGGCGCTCACCCGCGGGAATGTACCCGGCGGGGGCTCCCGCGTCGATCAGGTGGCGTCGTCGTAGCCGTTGATCCGCTGGCGTCCGCCGTCGGCCTGCCCGGGCAGGGCGCCCGGAGCCGCGACCGGTTCGACCGCACCCACCGCGGCGGGGGTCAGGTCCACCGCGGAGGCCTCGTCGTCGTCCAGGCCCGCGTCCGGGTTGTTCCGGAGGCGGCGGCGGTCGTTGAGGTAGCAGACCAGCAGCGCGATGAAGTACAGGGCGACGATCGGCGCGGCCAGCGCCAGCATCGTCAGCGGGTCACCGGTGGGCGTCGCGAACGCCGCGAAGATCGTGATGCCCAGCACCATCGCCCGCCACCAGCTCGCGAGCCGCTTCGCGGTCAGCACCCCGGTGACGTTGAGCAGGATCAGCAGCAGCGGCAGCTCGAAGGCCAGGCCGAAGACCACGATCATGCGCGTGATCAGGTCGAGGTAGTCGTCGACCGGCAGCAGGTTGCTCGCGTTCTCGGGGGTGAACTCCAGCAGGATCACCGCGGTCTGCGGCAGCACCATGTACGCGAGGACCGCACCGGCGCCGAACAGCGGTGCGCCGACCGCCACGAAGCCCACGGCGTACTTGCGCTCGTGGTTGTGCAGCCCCGGGGCCACGAAGGCCCACAGCTGGTACAGCCACACCGGCGCGGAGAGCACCACACCGGCGGTGAGGGAGACCTTCAGGGCGATGGAGAACGGCGCGATGAGGCCGTTGACCGTCATGGCGGCGCAGGGCTTCCCGTTGCGCTGCGCGACCACGCCGTTGGCACAGCCGACGGAGTCCAGGATCGGCTTCATCATGAAGTCGATGAGGTCCTTGTAGAAGAACGCGGCCACGATCGTGATCACGAGGATTCCAAGGACGGCCTTCAGCAGCCGGTTTCTCAGCTCACGCAGGTGCTCGACAAGAGGCATCCGCCCTTCGGCGTCCTTGGCCTTCTTGTCCTGCTTCTCCTGCTTGCGGGCAGACTTGAGCAACCCACGTCCCTTGTCTCGTTGCAGTTGACTGGTGCGAGCGCGGCCGGCGGACCGGCCGCCGTCAGCCCTGCGTGGTGTGGTTGGGCTCGTTCACGGGGCGGGCGCTGGTGACGTCACCGGGCGAAGCCTGGATCGTGCGCGGAGCCGCGGTCTGCTGCTGGGGCGCCGGGTCGGCGACGGAAGCGGCGGTGGCGGCGTCCTCCGCCTCCCCCTCCTTCTTCATCGCCTTCGCCTCGCTCTTGAGGATGCGGGCGGACTTGCCGAGCGAGCGGGCCATGTCGGGAAGCTTCTTGGCACCGAACAGCAGGAAGATCACGGCGACGATCAGGAGGATCTCGAGGGGCTTCAGGTTGCCGATCATGTGTGTCTTCCTTCTCACCGAAACGGCTGGTTGTGGTAGTCAAGACGGCTCTGACCGAGATCGGTGAGCCGTTCTGACATGGATCGTAACCCCCGGGGGTTAACGGCAGGCAATGCCCTGGGGTATCACCGCTTGCGTGGTCAGACAGTACGACGGTTGACCTGCGATGGCTATGGCCGCACGGAACGCCCGGCCCTGGCCAGCCCCGCGGCGGCCTTTTCCAGGTCCGCGGAGGCGTCCGCGATGCGCCGCCCGGCGTCCGCGACCTGGGCGGAGAGCCGGCGCACCTCCACGAAGACCCGCACGGCGAGCACGGCGAGGACGGCGAGCCCGAGGAAGCTCAGAGCGATTGCGAACATCGGCCACAGCATGTGACGAGCCTAGGCCACCGCGCGCCTCATACGCTGCGCAGGGTGCTCACGCCGCCACCGGTCAGCAGCTCCACGATCCGCTCACCGGCCGGTTTGCGGACCGCGGCCGCGCACTCGGGGCAGGTGAAGGAGTAGAAGGTCGTACGCCGGCTGCCGCCGATGGCCAGCCGCAGGGCGCCCGCGTCCAGCTCGAAGCGGGCCCGGCAGTCGGGGCAGGACGCCTTGAACGCGATCGACACCGCGCGGATCCCCCCTCGGCCCCTCAGCCCTGTTCCCCGTCGGCGCCGCTCCCGGCCGCCACGTCCGCGGCCGCCACGTCCGCGGGCGCGACGTCCGCCGGCGCCACCTCCCCGGCCGCCCCGCCCTCATAGGCGGCGAGTGCCTCGCGCGCCGCCCGGCGGGCGCTGTCCGCCAGCTCCACGGGGGCCACGATCCGCCCCTCCCGGCCCAGCCGCAGCGCCAGGCGGCGCAGCGAGCCCGGGTCAGGGGTGCGCAGCGTGATCCGCAGACCCCCTTCGGGCAGCTCCTCCGCACTGTCGTGCGGGTAGTACTCCGCCACCCAGCGCCCGCCGGGACCGACCTCGATCACGACCTCCGGGTCCTCGGCCGCCGGCTGCACCAGCCCCTCGGACAGATCGCGGGGCTCAATGGCCGGCGGATCGGCCCGCTCGTCGAGCAGCCGGATCTCCGCCACCCGGTCCAGCCGGAAGGTCCGTCGGGCCTCCGAGAGGTGGCACCACCCCTCCATGTAGGTGTGCCCCACGGCGAACAGCCTGATCGGGTCCACCGTGCGCTCGGTCAGCTCGTCGCGCGCGGGCGAGTAGTAGCGCAGCCACAGGCGGCGCCGCTCCGCGATGGCCCGGTCCACGTCGGCGAAGACCCCGCCCTCGGACTCGAAGGTCACCGACAGCCGGGAACTCGCACCGGCCACCTCGCCCGCGGCCGCCTCCAGCTTCGCGGTGGCCCGCAGCAGGGCCTGGCGGTCCCCCTCGCGCAGCCCCGGCAGCGTGGCCACGGCCCGGGCGGCCACCAGCAGCGCCGTCGCCTCGTCCGCGGCCAGCCGCAGCGGCTCCGCGGTGGACTCCCCCGAGGCGTCGGGGTTGCGCCACCAGATGCGCTCCCCGTCGGTGTCGATGTCGAGCAGGTCCCCGCCCCGGAAGCTGGTCCCGCACATGGGCAGCACGTCGAGGTCCGAGATCAGCTCGTCCTCGGTGATCCCGAAGGCCCGGGCCACGTCCGCGACGTGCGCACCCGGGCGCTCGCGCAGGTACGTCACCAGGGACAGCATCCGGCGCGTCTGGTCGATGGCGTTGGCAGCCATGCTGGTACGTCTCCCCCTCAGGGCGTTGCTCACTGATCTTCCCCGGTCCACCCGGCCCACCGGTCCGCACCGCTCCCGCGCACCCGCGCGCGGGACGGGTCAGCCCTTGGCCACGGCCCGCAGCCGGTCCACCACGTCCGCCCGCAGGTCGGCCGGCTCCAGCACCACCACATCGGGGCCGAACTCCACCAGCCAGGCGTCCAGCCCGTGCCCGTACGGGATCTCCAGCTCGTCCCAGCCCTCGCCGCCGGCCCCCTCGCGCACCGCCGCGGCCTTGGCCCGCAGCGGATAGCCCGCCCCCGCCCGCAGCCGGATCACCGCGGAGCGCTCCGCGCTCTCCCCGGCCCAGCTCGCCACGGTCTCCCGCACCGTCACCACGTCCGGGACCTCGGCGGTGTACCTGGCGGCCCGCGAGCGGACCTTGCCCGTGATCCGGGAGAGCCGGAACACCCGCTCCGCCCCGCGGTCGCGGTCGAAGCCCGCCAGGTACCAGTGGCCGCGCCAGCACTCCAGCGCCCACGGCTCGACCTGCCGGGTCTCGGGACGCGCCGCGGTGGACTTGCGGTAGTCGAAGACCACCGGCCGCCGGTCGCGGCAGGCCAGCATCAGCGGCTCGAAGGCCGCCTCGTGCACCGGGATCCGCGGTTCGATGGCACTGTGCTGGCCCTCGTACGGATCCGAGGCCTCCGGCATGCCGCCGGCGCGCAGCTTCTGCAGCGCCCCACTGGCCGCACCGGCCAGCCGGGCCTGCTGCCACACCTTGGCCGCGAGCCCCAGGGCCGCGGCCTCCTCGGCGTCCAGCGCCACGGGCGGCAGCCGGTTCGAGTCACGACGGGCCAGATAGCCGGTGTCGCCCTCCAGGTTCTCCACGGTCTCGATGACCAGCCCGAGCTCCCGCAGATCGTCCTTGTCCCGCTCGAACATGCGGTTGAAGGACTCGTCGTTCCCGGCTTCCATGTAGGCCTCGATGGAACCGCGCAGTTCCCGCTTGCTGAGCGGCCGGCGCGTCCCCAGCAGACACAGCGCCAGATTCATCAGCCGCTCGGCCTTGGCAATCGCCATCGACGCCCATCCGCCCTTCCAGACCTTCGAGTCGTGTCCCCGGTACACCCTCGTGACCGCTGACCGTACCGCCCCGGCGGCCCGGGGCAAAAGCGAGGGCCCCCGCCTTCACGGCAGGGGCCCCGCACGCCTCACGGCGCCGCTTCACAGCAGGACGATCAGGCGCCCATCAGGTCGCACACGAAGATCAGCGTCTCGCCCGGCTTGATCGCGCCACCGGCGCCACGGTCGCCGTAGGCCAGGTGGGCCGGGATGACCAGCTTGCGGCGGCCGCCGACCTTCATGCCCTGGATGCCCGTGTCCCAGCCGGAGATGACCTGGCCGACACCGAGCTGGAACTGCAGCGGCGCGCCGCGGCCCCAGGAGGCGTCGAACTCCTCACCGGTCGAGTAGGCCACGCCCACGTAGTGGACGGAGACCCGGGAACCGGCCTTGGCCTCGGCGCCCTCGCCCTCCCAGATGTCCTCGATCACAAGGTCCGCCGGGACCGGGAAATCGGGGAAGTCGATCTCGGGCTTCTCGAGCTTGTCGCTCACGGAACTGCTCCTCAAAACTTACGAACAGGGGTACAACCTGGACAGTCTTACACCACGGCGAGGATGTCGAGGCTGAAGACCAGCGTCGAATTGGCCGGGATGGTCTCACCCTGCTGCTTGTCGCCGAAACCCTGGTCCGGCGGGATGACCAGCAGGATGCGGCTACCGGCCTTCTTGCCGACGATCCCGTCCTTCAACCCCTTGACCTGCAGCTCCGCCAGCGGCCACGTCACGGACGTCCCGGAGGCGTACGTGCTCTCGAAGGTCTTGTCGTCCTTCCACGTCTTGCCGTGGAACTTGACCACCACGCTGTCGGTGTCCTTCACGACCGCGCCGTCGCCCTCCAGGACGTAGTTCGACACGAGCTTCGCCGGCGGCGTGCCGTCCTTCGGAAGGGTCACGGCGACTTCCTTGCCGTCCGTGTTCGTCCCCACCTTCGGCAGCGCCGCGTCCGTCTGCGGAACCTCCTTGCCCGTGGCCGAAGCCGGGATGGAGGTGCCCTTGACGATGTCCACGACGAAGACCAGCGTGGCGTTCGGCTTGATCTTCTCGCCCGAGCCCTGGTCGCCGTAACCGAGGTCCGGCGGGATCACGAGCTCCAGCCGGCTGCCGACCTTCTTGCCCAGCAGACCCTGGTCCCAGCCCTTGATGACCTGGCCCTCGCCGACGGTCACGTCGAACGGCTTGCCCTTGCCGAAGCTCTGGTCGAACGGCTCCTTGCCGTCCCAGACCTGGCCGAGGTAGTTGACCTGGGCGATGTCGCCCTTCTTCAGCGCCGGGCCGTCACCCTCGCTGATGGTCACCACCTTCAGTTCCTTCGGCGGGGTCCCCTTCCCCGTCGACAGGGTGGGGGTCTCCCCGAACTTGGCACCCTTCGTGATCGCGGGCGCCCCGTTCTTCATCTCGGCGGAGGTGGAGTCGGAGCCGCTGTCGCCACAGGCCGCTGTCGACAGCAGCAGAAGGGGTACGACAAGCAGGCCGGCAAGTCGGCGCACGTGTTCCTCAGATCTCAGACGGCACATAGGTCGTCGCCACTCTAAGGCGTGGACAGGGCCCCGTACGAGATCCGTACGAGGCCCTGGCCGAGATCGGCGCGATGCGCGCGGCACCGCCCCGTGCGCTACATCCCCGCGATCAGCTTCTCCACCCGGTCGTCCACCGAACGGAACGGGTCCTTGCACAGCACCGTGCGCTGCGCCTGGTCGTTCAGCTTCAGATGCACCCAGTCGACCGTGAAGTCCCGCCGCTGCTCCTGCGCACGACGGATGAAATCACCCCGCAGCCTCGCGCGCGTCGTCTGCGGAGGCACCGACTTGCCCTCGAAGATCTTGAGGTCGTTGCAGATCCGCGCCGCCTGCCCCTTGCGCTCCAGCAGGTAGTACAGCCCGCGCCTGCGGTGGATGTCGTGATACGCGAGGTCTATCTGAGCCACCCGCGGATTCGACATCGTCATGTTGTGCTTCGCCCGGTACCGCTCGATCAGCTGGTACTTCATCACCCAGTCGATCTCGGTCCCGATCCGGTCCAGATCCTCCGCGTCGATCGCGTCCAGCGTCCGGCCCCACAGCTCCAGCACCTGGTCCACGACACCCGTACGGATACCCCGCCGCTCCGCGAAGTCCACCGCCTTGTCGTAGTACTCCCGCTGGATCTCCAGCGCCGAAGCCTCCCGGCCGCTCGCCAGCCGCACCTTGCGCTGACCCGTGATGTCGTGACTGACCTCCCGGATCGCCCGGATCGGGTTCTCCAGCGTCAGGTCCCGCATCACCGTGCCCGCCTCGATCATGCGCAGCACCAGATCGGTCGCCCCGACCTTCAGCAGCATGGTCGTCTCGGACATGTTCGAGTCGCCCACGATCACGTGCAGACGCCGGTAACGCTCCGCGTCCGCGTGCGGCTCGTCCCTGGTGTTGATGATCGGCCGCGAACGCGTCGTGGCCGAGCTGACACCCTCCCAGATGTGCTCGGCCCGCTGGCTCACGCAGTACACCGCACCCCGGGGCGTCTGCAGCACCTTGCCCGCACCACAGATCAGCTGCCGCGTGACCAGGAACGGGATCAGAATGTCCGCCAGCCGGGAGAATTCCCCGTGCCGGGCCACCAGGTAGTTCTCATGGCAGCCGTACGAGTTTCCCGCCGAGTCGGTGTTGTTCTTGAACAGATAGACGTCGCCCGCGATTCCCTCCTCGTGCAGGCGGCGTTCGGCGTCGACGAGCAGGCCCTCGAGAATGCGCTCGCCGGCCTTGTCGTGGGTGACCAGTTCGATCAGGTTGTCGCATTCGGGAGTTGCATACTCCGGATGCGAACCCACGTCGAGGTAGAGGCGGGCGCCGTTCCGCAGGAAGACATTGCTACTGCGGCCCCATGACACAACACGGCGGAAGAGGTAGCGCGCCACTTCGTCAGGAGACAGTCGGCGCTGTCCCCTGAACGTGCACGTGACGCCGTACTCGTTCTCCAGCCCGAAAATGCGGCGGTCCATGACTGAACATTACGCCTTCTGCTCTGTTCTGAAACCGAGTTCGCAGGCGCCGTTTCGATCATTTTCCCGAGCGGCCACCCCACCGGCCGCCCACCGCACACCCACCGGCCCCCTAAGGCCCCGTCACCGAAGCCTCCGCAGAGCCCTCCAACGGCCCCGCCGGACCGGCCGGACCCCCAGCCGGCACCCCCGCCACCGAACCCGCCACCGCACGACTCGCACCCGGACGCGCCAGCACCCGCTGAGTCACCGTCAGCACCAGCAGCGCCGCGAACCCCGCCACACCCGCCACCGCGAACCCCGCCGCCGTACCCCCCGCCTCCACCGAAGGACCCGCCGCCGCCGTACCGATCGCCGCACCCACCCCGAAGAACGTCACCAGCCACGAGAACGCCTCCGTCACCGTCCCCACCGGAGCATGCCGGTCCACCACGATGAACGCACACGCCAGAGCCGGAGCCAGGAACACCCCCGCCAACGCCGCGAACCCCGTCATCGCCACCACACCCGGCACCAGCATCAACGGCAGATAACACACCGCCAGCAACGCCACCAGCACCCGCAGCCGCCGCTCCGGCGCCCCCGCCCACTGCCGCGCCCCGTACAGCACCCCACCGAACAGCGCGCCCAGACCCAGCGCCGCCATCAGCCAGCCGTACACCGCCTGACCACCGTACTCATCCGCGTACGCCACACCCGCCACCGTGATCGAACCCAGCGCCGTCCCCACGAAGAAGAACGCCCCCAGCAACGCCAGCAGACCCGGCGACCGCAGCGCCCCCAGCCAGTGCGCCTCCCGCGGCTCCGAACGCCACCTGCGCGAAGGCTCCGACACCACGACCGACAGCGCCCCCAGCACCCCGATCCCGTTCAGCACCAGCAGCGCCACCGCCGGATCCCACAACGCCACGCACAGCGTCACCAGCAGCGGCCCCACCGTGAACATGACCTCCTGGGCCACCGCGTCCATCGCGTACGCCGCGTGGACCCGCTCCTCCTTGCCGCCCAGCACGCTAGGCCACAGCGCCCGCAGCCCGCCCTCCAGCGGCGGCGTGAACACCCCCGCCACCAGCACCGCCGCGTACGCCACCGCCACCGACCCGGTACCGGCCAGCGCCAGCCACACCATGCCCAGCGCCGACACCACCGCCGCCGGCAACTGCACCCGCGGCTGCCCGAACAGGTCCACCGCCCGCCCCAGCAACGGCTGACCCACCGCGTTCGACACCCCGTACGCGGCCGCGAGCGCCCCCGCCAGGCTGTAGCTGCCACCCTCCGACCGGGTGAACAGCACGATCGCGATCGGCCCCGTCCCGTTCGGCAGCCGGCCTATGAGCGTGCCCACCAGCAGCCTCGCGGCATGCCGGGTCCTGAGCAGCTCCGCGTAACCCGCGGCCATGTCCGCCCCCTTCTGCCCGGACCCAGCCCGGGGATCAACCAAGTAATACGTATAACGTAACCGGTCATACGTACCATGACCACAGTCGGACGGTCCACCCACCCGACCACCCACACCCCCCGTGACCTCGCACTACAGGAGCACCGTGTGACGAGACCCACCAGCCGCGACGTGGCCACCGCCGCCGGGGTCTCCCAGGCCACCGTCTCCCTCGTCCTCGGCGACAAATGGCGCGGCCGCGTCTCCGAACGCACCGCCGGCCTGGTCCGCGAAGCCGCCACGACCCTCGGCTACCGCCCCAACCTCGCCGCCCGCAACCTCCGCCTCGGCTCCACCCGCACCGCCCTCCTCGTCGTCCCCGCCCTCACCAACGAATTCTTCGCCCGCGTCTACACCGGCGCCGCCCGCATCGCCGCCGAACACGGCTTCGGCGTCGTCCTCTACCCCTCCCCCGACGGCACCGGCCCCGCCCGCGACCCCTTCGCCTCCGCCCGCGCCGCCCTCGACGGAGTCATCGCCTCCTCCATGGCCGCCGACGCCCTCCACGCCCTCGGCGGCGACGGACTCCCCCTCGTCATGCTCGACAGCGACCCCACCGCCGACACCGCCCACGCCCACGTCAACCTCGCCATCGCCGACGGCATGCGCCAAACCGCCGAACACCTCCTCACCCACGGCCACCACCGCTTCCTCCACCTCGCCTCCGCCATCGACTCCTGGACCTTCGACATCCGCGCGAACGCCCTGGCCGCCCTCCTGCCGCCCCCCGCCGAGCTGCGCACCGTACGGGCCCACCTCAGCGTGGAAGCCGCCCGTACGGCCATGGAGACCGCCCTGGACACCCCCGCGGACCGCCGCCCCACCGCCATCGTCTGCGACGACGACATCCTGGCCGCCGGCGCCTGCAAAGCCGCCCGCCGCCTCGGCCTGCGCATCCCCGAGGACCTCTCCGTCACCGGCTTCGACGACCTCGCCCTCGCCACCGCCGTCGAACCGGAACTCACCACCGTCCACCTCCCCGCCGAACGCGTCGGCGAACAGGGCATGACCGCCCTCCTCGCCGTCCTCGAAGGCACCCCCTGGACCCCGGTCGACATCCCGGTCCACCTCGTCGTCCGCGACTCCACGGGCCCGGCCCCCACGCCCTGAGCCCCGAGCCCCGAGCCCCCGGACACGCGAAAGCGCCCCCGACCCGAAGGCCAGGGGCGCTCACACTCGCTACGGCTCGCTCTACTCGGCTTCCTCTTCGGGAGCCTCGTCGTTCGACACGGCATCCGCCTGAGCGGCCGCCGGAACGTCCGCCTCCAGCAGCCGCGACAGCTGCCGCCCACGGATCCGCTTGAACTTGCGCTGCTGGGCCCGCGTACGGTCCAGCACCGCCACCTCCAGCCGCTCCGCCGGAATCGACTTGTCCGTACCGTTCGCCTGACTCGACAGCGCCTGCACCGCCAGCTTCAGCGCCTCGGACAGGGTCATCCCGTCCTGGTGCCGCTGATCGAGGTAGGTACTGATCTGCTCGGCGTTGCCGCCCACGGCGACGGACCCGTGCTCGTCGACGATCGACCCGTCGTGCGGCAGCCGGTAGATCTGATCGCTCGCGGCGGTCGCGCCGACCTCCGCCACCACCAGCTCCACCTCGTACGGCTTCTCCCCCGCACTGGAGAAGATCGTGCCGAGCGTCTGCGCGTAGACGTTCGCCAGCCCACGGGCCGTCACATCGTCACGGTCGTAGGTGTATCCGCGCAGATCCGCGTACCGCACACCGCCGATGCGCAGGTTCTCGTACTCGTTGTACTTGCCGGCGGCCGCGAAGCCGATCCGGTCGTAGATCTCGCTGAACTTGTGCAGCGCACGGGACGGGTTCTCACCGACGAACACGATGCCGTCGGCGTACTGGATCACAACAAGGCTGCGACCGCGGGCGATGCCCTTGCGGGCGTATTCCGCCCGGTCGGCCATGGCCTGCTGGGGTGACACGTAGAACGGAGTCGACACCGGCTTTCCGTCCCTTTCTTCTGGACGACGAGGAAGTCAGAGCGGGCTGGTCAGAGCAGTGCGGCGCGCGGACCGTCGGGCTGCTCCAGCCGGCGGTTCGTGATCTTGCGGGCCAGCTCCGAGGACTCCTCGTCGGTCAGCCTGCGGAATCCCTCGTCGGTCATGACGGTGACGATGGGGTAGATGTGGCGGTAGAGGTCCGGACCGCCCGTGGCCGAGTCGTCGTCGGCGGCGTCGTACAACGCCTGCACGACGAGCGTCGTGGCCTCCTCCTCCGTCAGCTTGGAGTGGTACAGCTTCTTCATCGAGCCGCGGGCGAAGATCGAGCCCGACCCGGTCGCGGCGTAGCCGTGCTCCTCGGAGCGGCCGCCGGTGACGTCGTAGGAGAAGATCCGCCCCTTCTCCTTGGCCTCGTCGTACCCCGCGAAGAGCGGCACGACGGCCAGGCCCTGCATGGCCATCCCCAGATTGCTCCGGATCATGGTCGAGAGGCGGTTGGCCTTGCCTTCGAGGGAGAGGGTCGTCCCCTCCACCTTCTCGAAGTGCTCCAGCTCCAGCTGGAACAGCTTCACCATCTCCACGGCCAGACCGGCGGTGCCGGCGATGCCGACGGCGGAGTACTCGTCCGCCGGGAACACCTTCTCGATGTCCCGCTGCGCGATCATGTTCCCCATGGTCGCCCTGCGGTCACCGGCGAGGACCACCCCGCCGGGGAACGTGGCGGCCACGATGGTCGTCCCGTGCGGCGCCTCGATGACCCCGTCGGGCAGCTTCCGGTTGCCCGGGAGCATCTCGGGCTGGTGCGCGCCCAAGAAGTCCATGAAGGACGACGACCCCGGCGTCAGGAAGGCTGCCGGCAGACGCCCTGTGCTACGAGTGTTGGGTTCCACAGGTTTCCTTCCACGTAGGCGGCTGCACGCCTCAAGACGTCCGGCCGATCCTTGAGTTGCCCGATTCCTGCGTTGCAGCCGAAGCAAAGTACACCTCGGACCTTACCCGTCTGATGATCGTGATCAACGTGTTCCGCCGGAGCCTCCTGACAGATCACGCAAACCCCGCCCTGGGCGGCGATCATCTCGTCACGCTCGGCCTCGGTGAGGCCGTAAGCCCGCTTGAGATGACCCGCTCGGCCAAGGACGGCACGGCAGGCCTTGCAGCGAGTGGACAGCCCGTCAGAAGCGCTTGCGTTCTTGTGCCATTCGCTGTGCGGCTTGACCTCCCCGCACAGCCGGCAGAGCTTGTGCCCCGCCGGCACTTCCACATGTTCTTTGACTACCTTGCCCTTGGCCGCCTGACGGCGCCGATAGTGCTCGGCGCCGTACGCTGCCACACACTCACGACATCTGGGCTGAAGCCCGTCGCGCCGGTTTCGATCTGAAGCGAATCCGCTCAGTGGTATGTCACGGGCACACCCGCGACACCACTTCGTTCCATGGGACATGGAGCACACACTGGCGGATTCACCTTAGATTCGAAGGCTATTCGCCGCCTTTTTGTACGAAGCTCCGAACGAAATCCTCCGCGTTTTCTTCAAGTACATCGTCAATCTCGTCAAGTACCGAGTCGACGTCGTCGGAGAGCTTTTCCTGTCGCTCCTTGAGGTCGGTCGATTCTTCGACCGCCGCCTCCTCGACCTCCTCGGTCGAGCGCTGCGCCTTCTGCTGTCCGCCGCCGGTGTCCTTGGTCGCCATGTCTAGCTCACCCCGCTCGGTTCGCACGCTCACGTGAAAGACCCCGCGAATTCGGGATCCCTCAAGATCAGACTCTACGTCGGACCCTACAAGGAGGGCCCGACATCCGTCCCGGTACTTTCATAACGTCCGGATGTCTTCATGATTCCCGGGCCGGGGGCCTTTCAGCCCCCGCCCCGGGGACCGGAAAGCCTTACCGCCCCGACAGCACCCGGACCAGGTCCTCCGCCGTGCGACAGCGGTCCAGGAGCTCCTTCACGTGGGCACGGGTGCCCCGCAGGGGTTCCAGGGTCGGCACTCGCTGGAGGGAGTCGTGGCCCGGGAGGTCGAAGATCACGGAGTCCCACGAGGCCGCCGCCACGTCGTCCGCGTACTGCTCCAGGCACCGCCCCCGGAAGTACGCCCGGGTGTCCTCCGGCGGCTTGCTCTGCGCCCGTTCCACCGCCGTCTCGTCCAGCAGCCGCTTCATCTTTCCGCGGGCCACCAGGCGGTTGTACAGCCCCTTCTCGGGCCGTACGTCCGCGTACTGGAGGTCCACCAGGTGGAGCCGGGCCGCGTCCCATTCGAGGCCGTCCCGGCGCCGGTAGCCCTCCAGGATCTCCCGCTTCGCGATCCAGTCGAGCTCTCCCGACAGGCTCATCGGGTCGGTTTCCAGCCGGCCCAGTACGTCCTCCCAGCGGGCCAGCACATCCTTGGTCTGCTCGTCCGCGTCGGAGCCGAAACGCTCCTCCACGTACTTCCTGGCCAGCTCGTAGTACTCCATCTGGAGCTGTACGGCGGTCAGCGTGCGCCCGCTGCGCAGCGTGATCAGGTGCTGCAGGTCGGGGTCGTGGGAGACCTGGTGGAGGGTGCGTACGGGCTGGTCCACGGCGAGGTCGACGTTGATGTAGCCGTCTTCGATCATGGACAGGACCAGCGCGGTGGTGCCGAGCTTGAGGTAGGTGGAGATCTCGGAGAGGTTGGCGTCGCCGATGATCACGTGGAGGCGGCGGTACTTCTCCGCGTCCGAGTGGGGCTCGTCCCTGGTGTTGATGATGGGGCGCTTGAGGGTGGTCTCCAGGCCGACCTCGACTTCGAAGTAGTCGGCGCGCTGGCTGATCTGGAAGCCGTGTTCGCGGCCGTCCTGGCCGATGCCGACGCGGCCGGCGCCGGTGAAGACGAGGCGGGAGACGAAGAAGGGGGTGAGGTGGCGCACGATGTCCGAGAAGGGGGTTTCCCGCTTCATCAGGTAGTTCTCGTGCGTGCCGTAGGAGGCGCCCTTGTTGTCGGTGTTGTTCTTGTAGAGGTGGATCGGCTGGGCCCCGGGGAGCTGGGCGGCCCTGACGGCCGCTTCGGCCATGATCCGCTCGCCGGCCTTGTCCCAGAGGACGGCGTCGAGCGGGTTGGTGATCTCCGGGGAGCTGTATTCGGGGTGTGCGTGGTCCACGTAGAGGCGTGCGCCGTTGGTGAGGATGACATTGGCGAGGCCGATGTCCTCGTCGGTGAGCTGGCTGTTGTCGGCGGCCTCGCGGGCGAGGTCGAAGCCGCGGGCGTCCCGCAGCGGGTTCTCCTCCTCGAAGTCCCAGCGGGCGCGTCGCGCCCGGTGCATCGCCGCCGCGTAGGCGTTGACGATCTGGGACGAGGTGAGCATGGCATTGGCGTTCGGGTGCCCCGGAACGGAGATCCCGTACTCCGTCTCGATCCCCATTACTCGCCGTACGGTCATGCGGCCCTCCTTGCCCGGCGGCGCTCCCGTTCGGGAGCGGCGCTCAAGTACCGCTGGTGCTCCGGTGCGTCGTGTGCGGTGCCCGTCCCCGCACTGCGCGACCTGCGGTATGGAAGAGCCTAGAACCACTCCGCGCCGGTGGGGAGATCATTTCTGTCATTGACTTTGCCCTGTCACCGGCTGAAAAGAGCAGTCGGTAAAGCAGTCGGCTGCGGGTGCCCTTGCCGGGCACCCGCAGCCGGCCCGCTTTGTCAGAGGTACTGACCGGTGTTGGCCACCGTGTCGATGGAGCGTCCGGTGTCCGCGCCTTGCTTTCCGGTGACGAGGGTGCGGATGAATACGATCCGCTCGCCCTTCTTTCCGGAGATTCGGGCCCAGTCGTCGGGGTTGGTGGTGTTGGGCAGGTCTTCGTTCTCCTTGAACTCGTCCACGCAAGCCTGGAGGAGATGGGCGACGCGAAGGCCCTTCTGGTTGTGCTCGAGGAAGGCCTTGATGGCCATCTTCTTCGCACGGTCCACGATGTTCTGGATCATCGCGCCCGAGTTGAAGTCCTTGAAGTAGAGGACTTCCTTGTCGCCGTTGGCGTACGTGACCTCGAGGAAGCGGTTCTCCTCGGTTTCGGCGTACATCTGCTCGACGACGGTCTGGATCATGCTGTGGACGGTTTCGGCGGTGGAGCCCTGGTGCTCGCCGAGGTCGTCGGTGTGCAGGGGCAGGGTGGCCTTGAGGTACTTCGCGAAGATGTCCTTGGCGGCCTCTGCGCCGGGGCGCTCGATCTTGATCTTCACGTCGAGCCGGCCGGGGCGCAGGATGGCCGGGTCGATCATGTCCTCGCGGTTGGAGGCGCCGATGACGATGACGTTCTCCAGGCCTTCCACGCCGTCGATCTCGGCGAGCAGCTGGGGGACGATGGTGTTCTCCACGTCCGAGCTGACTCCGGATCCGCGGGTGCGGAAGAGGGATTCCATCTCGTCGAAGAAGACGATGACGGGGGTGCCCTCGCTCGCCTTCTCCCTCGCACGCTGGAAGACGAGGCGGATGTGCCGCTCGGTCTCGCCGACGTACTTGTTGAGGAGTTCGGGGCCCTTGATGTTGAGGAAGTAGGACTTCCCGGTGGGCTGGCCGGTGACCTCGGCGACCTTCTTGGCAAGGGAGTTGGCCACGGCCTTGGCGATGAGCGTCTTGCCACAGCCGGGAGGGCCGTAGAGCAGGATGCCCTTCGGGGGCCGCAGTTCGTGTTCCTTGAAGAGGTCGGGGTAGAGGTAGGGGAGCTCGACTGCGTCGCGGATCAGTTCGATCTGGTCGCCCAGGCCGCCGATCTTGTCGTAGTCGATGTCCGGGACCTCTTCGAGGACGAGGTCTTCGACCTCGCTCTTGGGGACGATCTCGTAGACGTAGCCGGAGCGGGGTTCGAGCAGCAGGGAGTCGCCGGGGCGGATGGTGACGTCCAGGAGCGGCTCGGCGAGCCTCACCACCCTTTCCTCGTCGGTGTGCCCGACCACCAGGGCGCGCTCGCCGTCCTCGAGGATTTCCTTGAGGGTGACGATGTCCCCGGCCCGTTCGAACTCCATGGCCTCGACCACGTTGAGGGCCTCGTTGAGCATGACCTCCTGGCCGCGCCGGAGGTCTTCCGGTTCGACGCTGGGGCTCACGTTCACGCGGAGCTTTCGGCCGCCGGTGAAGATGTCGACGGTTCCGTCTTCGTTCGACTGCAGGAAGACTCCGAAGCCGGCCGGCGGCTGTGCGAGCCGGTCGACTTCTTCCTTGAGGGCCACGATCTGGTCGCGGGCCTCGCGCAGGGTGTTCGCCAGCCGCTCGTTCTGTGCGGAGACGCCTGCCAGGTTTGTCTGGAGCTCGACGATCCGCTCTTCGAGAATCCTCGTGTGTCGCGGAGAGTCGGCGAGCTTACGTCGCAGGACGGCGATTTCCTGCTCGAGATAGGCAACCTGGCCGGCGGGGTCCTCAGACCCTCGCCCGGGCCGGATGCCGCGGTTGATGTCGTCGTCGTGGGCTGCCACGGTCCTCACCTCCTCCAAGGGGAGCTGGACGCTTTCTGACCCTACCTGGGCTGGTGGTGATTGAAACCCCTAGATCACAAAGACGGTAGGGGTGTGTCCGATCTTCACCCTTGCGTACTCCCTCCCGTCAAGGAAATACCCACCCATCAACATCGGAAAGCAGCCGGTTGTAAGGTCGAACTGTTCAACACCCGTCAGAGCTCGTGCGACTTGCCTCGCGTTGTGACCGGGATGGATCACTCAGAGCAGGGAACGGCAGGAGATATGACCGTGCAGCAGGAGGCGGCCGCCGAGCAGAACGCGGGTGTCGCGGGCGTGGCCGGAGAGCCGCTGGAGGTCTGGATCGACCAGGACCTCTGCACTGGCGACGGCATCTGTGTGCAGTACGCACCGGAGGTGTTCGAGCTGGACATCGATGGTCTGGCGTACGTGAAGAGCCCTGCGGACGAGTTGCTCGTGGAGGC
The DNA here is from genome assembly GCF_053593795.1 of Streptomyces sp. NPDC002104. NCBI lineage: Bacteria > Bacillati > Actinomycetota > Actinomycetes > Kitasatosporales > Streptomycetaceae > Streptomyces > Streptomyces sp. NPDC002104. Next base: position 29,822 of record NZ_JBSFDF010000010.1, read on the forward strand.
GGGGGCGACGACTCCGGTTCCGCTGGTGCTGCTCCAGGACGTGGTGGATTCCGCCAAGGAATGTCCCGGGGACTGCATCCATGTAAGGCGGGTTTCGGACAGGGTGGAAGTCTTCGGTCCGGACGCCCAGTAAAGGTTCCCGTGAGGGTTCAAACACCTGTGGGGGTCGAGTCCGTAAGCTCCTGGCGGAATTTTCCGCCGGTCCAGCGCCACTTGGCGAGCTGCTTGGTGTCGGGGCTGTAACGGGGCACTTCGGGCGAGGAGTAACCGAGGAGGCTCGCGGTGACGAAGCCGTCGCGGATGGTGAGGTCGGTCGCGGTCTGCTTGCGGGCGGCTTCGAGGAGTGTGGCGACGACGCGGGGTCGGGCGGTGTTCGCCGGGTCCTGCGCGAGGACGTAGAGGGCGTGCGGCGGGGTGCCCGAGCCGGCGTCGCAGCGGACGGCGGCGACGGTTTCGGGGCGGCCGTCGCCGTCGAGGTCTCCTTGGGCGGTGGCGGTGACGGCCTGTGGGGCGCCCTTGCATTCCAGGGGGTACGTGACTGCGTGCGCGTCGGGAGCGGTCGCTCCGGGGCCGCTGCGGGGGCTGGTGGAGGTCGTGCCGCTGGTGGTGCGTACCGGGTCCGCGGAGGCTCCGGTGGCGGGGTCGGGCTGCAGGATTCCGGCTGCGGCCACGACGGCGGCGAGGGCGGAGGCGGTGGCCAGCCAGTGGACGGGCCGGGCCCGGTGGTGCGCCGGGGCGTGGGTGCTCGGCGCCGGCTCGGCGGGGCTGTGCGGCACGCGGGGTGTCTCCTGTGCGAAGGGTGACGGGGAGCCAGCATCGTGCCACACCTGACAGCGGGGTGGAACGGCTGGGTCCGGACCGGCCGGGGCGCTTGCGCGGGGCCTTCTCGTAGGGCAACGAAAAGACGCTGTGCCGCAGTTCCCGGAAGGATCCGGGAACTGCGGCACAGCGTCTTCGTGTTGGTGGCGTGGGTCGCCCCGCCGGGTGGCGGGGCGGTCCTGGGGACGTCGGTCGCTCAGGCGCCGTCGCCGGTGGCGGCGGTGGTGTCGGCCGGGGCCGTGGCCGCGGTCTCCGCGGTCTTGGCGGCGGACTGGCTGCCGGGGCCCTCGTAGTCCTCGCCGTAGGCGCCCTTGGAGGGGCGGCGGCGGCGCATGGGGGGCTCGACGCCGTCCGCGAGGCGGCGGGCGGTGACGAGGAAGCCGGTGTGGCCGATCATGCGGTGGTCGGGGCGGACGGCCAGGCCCTCTACGTGCCAGTTGCGGATCATCGATTCCCAGGGCTGCGGTTCGGCGTAGCAGCCGAACTCGCGGATGGATTCGACGGTCCGGGAGAGCTGGGTGGTGGTGGCCACGTAGCAGCAGAGGATGCCGCCGGGGACCAGCGCCTTGGAGACGGCCTCCAGGCACTCCCAGGGGGCGAGCATGTCGAGGATCACGCGGTCGACGTCCGTGTCGGACAGGTTGTCCTGGAGGTCGCCCACGGTCAGCTGCCACGCGGGGTGCGGGCCGCCGAAGTAGCGCTCGACGTTGGCGGTGGCGATCTCGGCGAAGTCGGCTCGGCGCTCGTAGCTGTGGAGCATGCCCTGGTCGCCGATGGCGCGCAGCAGGAAGCTGCTCAGGGAGCCGGAGCCGACGCCTGCCTCCACGACGCGGGCGCCGGGGAAGATGTCGGCGAAGGCCAGGATCTGGCCTGCGTCCTTGGGGTAGACCACGGCGGCACCGCGGGGCATGGAAAGGACATAGTCGGGGAGCAGGGGACGCAGCGCGAGGTAGGCGACGTTGCCCGTGGTACGGACAACGCTTCCCTCGGGGGAGCCGATCAGCTCGTCGTGCGGGAAGGAACCCTTGTGGGTGTGGAAATTCTTCCCGGCTTCGAGCGTGAACGTGTAGTGGCGGCCCTTGGGGTCGGTGAGCTGTACCTGGTCCCCGACCTCGAAGGGCCCGCGTCGGCGGGCGGCACCGGTCGGTTCGGACATGTGACCAGTGTATTGGCTTCAGGACTGGGGCCGCGCCATGGCCTTCACGAAGGCCTTTTCCACGTCGAGGGTGGACAGGACGCCGTAGATGGATCCGTCGGGCTGGAGGACGAGGTATTCGGTGGCGGGGGTGGTGCGGAGGTGGTCGAGGAGTTCTTCGCCGGTGAGGTCCGCTGAAACCTTCATGCCGTCGGTGAGGTCCTGGGCGAGGGTGCCGGCGGCGACCCAGGGGCGGCGGTGTTCGGGGACGGAGGCGATGGCGCTTTCGCGGACGATGCCGGTGGGGTCTCCGAGTCCGTCGACGACGACGAGGGCGCGGGCGCCGGCTTCGTTGGCGCGGCGGAGGGCTTCGGAGAGGGGGGTGGCGTTCTCGACGGGGATGGCGCGGCGGGTGAGTTTGCGGGCGTGGAGTTCCGGGAGGTGTTCGCGCAGGCGGGCTACGCGCAGGCTGTTGCCGGCTCCGGTCCAGATGATGCCGGCGAGGATCGCGGCGAGGAGGGCGTCCATGACGGTGTCCATGCCGCCGATGTCGTCGGTGGGGTTGCCGAGGGTCCCGGTGGAGTTCAGGAGGGGCAGGCCGAGGAGGACGGCGACGGCGAGGGCGCGGCCGGCCCAGGCGGCGGCGATGGTGCCGGTCATGGGTTTGCCGGTGATGCCCCAGATGACGGCGCGGAGCATGCGGCCGCCGTCGAGGGGGAGGCCGGGGAGGAGGTTGAAGGCGGCGACGAGGAGGTTGGAGATCATGAGGCCGGCGAGGAGGACGCCGGGGACGCTGGCGGGTTCGACGGTTTTCATGCCGAGGTAGAAGGCGCCGGCGAGGAGGAGGGAGAGGAGGGGGCCGACGAAGGCGAGGACGAATTCGCGGCCGGGGGTTTCGGATTCCTTCTCGATCTCGGAGACGCCGCCGAAGAACTGGAGCTGGATGCGGCGTACGGGGAGTTTGAAGCGGAGGGCGGCGATGGTGTGGGCGAGTTCGTGGACGAGGACCGAGGCGTAGAAGGCGACGGCGAAGAAGAGGGCCACGAGGTAGCGCAGGATGCCGAGGTCGGGCAGGATCCGGTCGAGCTGGTCGCCGAAGACCCAGGTGATGAGGGCGGCGACGAGGAACCAGCTGGGCGAGACGTAGACGGGTACGCCGAAGGGGCGGCCCATGAGGAGTCCGCCGCCCGGTCCTGAGCGGCGGCCCGCGCGCTCGCCGGTTTCGTCGGTGTCTGCCACGGTTGTCCTTCGTTCGCTGCTGTCCGGTGCGGTGGTGCGCCGGTGGTTCCGGTGTCTTTTTCCCGTGGTGCCGGGGTGCGCCGTTGCGCGGTGTGATGCTCCGATCATGCAGTGCGAGGGGGGTCGGCGTCGATGGTATGCGCCTGCTGTCGGTGGCGGGTCGTAGGGTTTTGTCCATGACGACGAGCCCCGGCAGCGGTCCGGACGACGCAGTGATCAGTTCCGTGCCCGGTCCGGCGGCCGGTTCGGTGCCCGGTTCGGGGCCGGGTGCGGTGCCCGGTTCCGTTGCGGTGCCCGCGCAGGCGGTGGCCGTGGCGCCTTCTTCGCTGTCGCCTTCGCGGGCGAGCGATTTCATGCGGTGTCCGTTGCTGTACCGGTTCCGGGTGATCGACAAGTTGCCGGAGAAGCCGAGTGCGGCGGCGACGCGGGGGACGCTGGTGCACGCGGTGCTGGAGCGGCTTTTCGATCATCCGGCGGCGGAGCGGACGGCGCCGCGGGCGAAGGCGTTGATTCCCGGGCAGTGGGACCGGCTGCTGGAGTCGAAGCCGGAGCTGTCGGAGCTGTTCCCGGGGGGTGACGAGGGGGCGGGGCTGTCGCGCTGGCTCACGGAGGCCGAGGCGTTGGTGGACCGGTGGTTCACGCTGGAGGACCCGACGCGGCTGGAGCCGGTGGAGCGGGAGTTCTTCGTGGAGACGGAGCTGGAGTCGGGGCTGCGGCTGCGCGGGATCATCGACCGGGTGGACGTGGCGCCGACGGGTGAGGTGCGGATCGTCGACTACAAGACGGGGAAGGCGCCGCGGCCGGAGTACGCCGAGGGTGCGCTGTTCCAGATGAAGTTCTACGCGCTGGTGGTGTGGCGGCTGAAGCGGGTGGTGCCGCGGCGGCTGCAGCTGGTGTATCTGGGCAGCGGGGACGTGGTGACGTACGACCCGGTGATCGAGGATCTGGAGCGGATGGAGCGCAAGCTGCTGGCGCTGTGGGAGGCGATCCGGGAGGCGACGGAGACGGGTGACTGGCGGCCGCGGCAGTCGAAGCTGTGCGGCTGGTGTGATCATCAGGCGGTGTGTCCGGAGTTCGGTGGCACTCCCCCGGTGTATCCGCTGGCGCTGCCGTCCGCCGGGCGGGGCGAGTCCTGATCTTGGGGTCAGGGCAGAATGGGCCGGGTTCCGCGTTCGTGTCCGGATGGACCCGATGATCCGATGACCCTTCTGGACCCTCCGACCCTACGAATATGAGGTGGACCCCGTGGCGATCCGCGTACTGCTGGTCGATGATCAGCCGCTGCTGCGCACCGGTTTCCGGATGATCCTGGAGGCCGAGCAGGATGTGGCGGTGGTCGGTGAGGCCGGGGACGGTCTGCAGGCGCTGGACCAGGTGCGGGCGTTGCAGCCCGATGTGGTGCTGATGGACATCCGGATGCCGCGGATGGACGGGGTGGAGGCGACGCGGCAGATCACGGGTCCGGGCCGGGACGGTCCGGCGAAGGTGCTGGTGCTGACGACGTTCGATCTGGACGAGTACGTGGTGGAGGCGCTGCGGGCGGGGGCCAGTGGGTTCTTGCTGAAGGATGCGCCGGCGGCGGAGCTGGTGCAGGCGATCCGGGTGGTGGCGGGTGGCGAGGCGATGCTGGCGCCGAGCATCACGCGGCGGTTGCTGGACAAGTACGCGGGGCATCTGCCGTCGGGTGAGGACACGGTTCCGGACATGATCGCTTCGTTGACGGAGCGTGAGGTCGAGGTGCTGAAGCTGGTGGCCCGGGGGTTGTCGAACGCGGAGATCGCGGCGGATCTGTTCGTGAGCGAGACGACGGTGAAGACGCATGTGGGTCATGTGCTGACGAAGCTGGGTCTGCGTGACCGGGTGCAGGCGGCGGTGTACGCGTACGAGAGCGGTCTGGTGCGTCCGGGGGCCGGTCAGTAGGCGTCCCGGGGGGCGCTGTCGCGCCGGTAGGGGTTCTACGGGTACGGGTACGGGCCCGCTTCCGCTGCGTGCGGAGGCGGGCCCGTTGCCGTGCGCGGGGGCGGGGTGGCTCAGCCCTTGCTGATCTCCCAGAAGCGGAAGACGGTGGAGGCGTCCAGGGACCACTGCAGGCCGGTCACGTTCTGGCGGGTGACGGCGTACTGCTTGCTCTGCCAGAGCGGGAGCAGGGGGATCTCGTCGGCGACGATGTCCTGGAGGCGTGCGTAGTCGGCGCTGGCGGTCCCGCGGTCGGACTTGGCGGAGGTCGCCGGGATGATGGTCCCGGTGATCTCCTTGTTGTCGTAGTTGTTGTGCAGCACGTTGTCGGGGCCGAAGAAGGGCTGCGTGAAGTTGTCGGCGTCGGGGTAGTCGGGGACCCAGCCCTTGACGTAGACGCCGTACTTGCCGGCCTGGATGTCCTTCTCGTACTGCTCGAACTCGATGGACTTGACGTCGGCTTCGAAGAGGCCGCTCGCGTTGAGCTGCTTGGCGATGAGCTGGAATTCCTGGTCCGTCGAGGGGCCGTAGCGGCTGGGCGTCGAGTACAGGGTGATCTTCACCTTGTCCTTGATGCCGGCGGCGCGGAGGGCCGCCTTGGCCTTCTCGGGCTGGGGGGCGCCGCCGTAGCGGTCGAAGAAGGCGGTGGTGTGGGAGGCGATGCCGGCCGGGACGACGGAGTAGAGGGGGGTGGCGGTGCCGTCGTAGACCTCGCGGACGAGGGCTTCGCGGTCGACGAGGTAGGCGATGGCCTTGCGGACGGGGAGCTTGCCCGCGACGGGGTCGGCCGTGTTGAAGACGAGGTGTTCGACTTCGGCGCCGGCGCCCTGGACGACCTCGACCTTCTGGTCGCCGGTCTGGGAGGCGAGGCCGGCGATGTCCTTGGCGGCGAGGCCGCGGAAGGCGAAGTCGACGTCTCCGCTTTCGAGGACCTTGCGCAGGGCGGCCTGGTCCTCGTTGAAGAACTTCATGGTGACGCCGCTGTTCTTCGGCTTGGCCTTGCCGGTGTAGCTGTCGTTGACGGAGAAGGAGGCGCTCTTCTCGTTGATGGAGTCCAGCTTGTAGACGCCGGAGCCGAAGGCCTTGCCGTCGGTGCGGAGTTTGTCGGCGGGGTACTGGGTGTGGTCGACGATGGAGCCGGCGCCGGACGCGATCTTGCTGGGGAAGGTCGCGTCGGGGGCCTTGAGGTGGAAGACGATGCTCTTGTCGTCGGGGGTGTCGATGCTGCCGATCGACGCGAGCATGACGGCGGGGCCGTTCTCGTCGTTGATCTTGAGGGTGCGCTCGAAGGAGTACTTGACGTCCTTGGAGGTGAGGCTGTTGCCGTTGCTGAACTTCAGGCCGCCGCGCAGGGTGCACGCGTAGGTCTTGCTCTCGCTGCCCTCGAAGCCGCAGGACTGGGCGGCGTCGGGTTCGGGGTTGGTGCCGCCCTTGGGGAAGCTGAGCAGGGACTGGAAGACGTTGTTGAAGAGCAGCCAGGAGCCGGGGTCGTAGCCCGAGGCGGGGTCGGTGGCCTTCACCTTGTCGGATATGCCCATGACGACGCCCTTGCCGCCGCCTGCGGCGCTGGAGCCGTCCGTCGCACCGCAGCCGCTCAGCAGTGCGGCGGCGGTGGCCGCTCCGAGGGGGGCGGCCAACCACTGGTTCCGTGTCTTCACGCGAACATCCTTCTCAGTCTTGCCGGCTCGTCCGGTTCTGGTGCCGGGGGTGTGGCACCGGGGCCCGGTGCCGAGGGCTTGGTGCCGGGGTGTCAGCCGCTGACGCCGCGGCCGAGTTCCCACAGCTGGAGGTCGGAGATGGCGTTGACCGACCATTCCACTCCGGTGATCCCGTCGCGTGCGGCGGCGTACTGCTTGCCCTGCCACAGGGGCAGGACGGGTACGTCCTCGGCGACGATGTCCTGCATCTCCGCGATCGCGGGTCCGGCGACGGCCCGGTCGACGGCGCGGCGCGATTCGGGGATGAGCTTGGTGCGCACCGTGGTGTTGGCGTACGGCGTGCCCAGGAAGTTGTCCTGCTCCAGGAAGGGGGCGAGGAAGTTGTCGGCGTCGGGGTAGTCGGGGAACCAGCCGAGCCCGTAGGCGGCGTATTCGCCCTTCTTCTGGGCGGGGCGGAACGCGGCCCAGTCGGTGCCCTGGACGGTGATGTCGAAGAGCTGGGTGGAGTTCAGCTGGGCCTTGAGGGCTTCGAACTCGGCCGCGGTGCCGTCGCCGTAGTGGTCGTTGGTGTAGTGGAGGGTGAGCTTGACCGGGGTTTTGATCCCGGCGGCCTTCAGCAGGTCGGCGGCCTTGGCGGTGTTGGCTTCGCCGTACTTGTTGAAGAAGGAGTTGACGTGGCCGGTCACGGTGGTGGGGACCAGTGAGTACAGGGGCTGCGCGGACTTGCCGTAGACCTTGGTGATGAGGGCGTTGCGGTCGACGGCGGCGGCGAGGGCCTGGCGTACGGCCTTGTCCTTGACTCCGGGGGCGTCGGTGTTGAAGCCGATGTAGCGGATCTCCAGGCCGGGCATGGGGACGAGCTTGATGCCCTTGGGTGCCTTGGCGGAGAGTGTGGTGATCTGGGCGGGCGACAGGGTGCGGGAGACCATGTGGACGGTGCCGTTCTCCAGTGCCTTGCCCATGGCTTCGGAGTCGTCGAAGGTGCGCAGTTCGGCCTTGTCGTTCTGGAGCTTGATGTCGCCCTGGTAGTGGGGGTTCTTGCTGAAGACGGCGCGGACGAGGCGGTTGTCCTTGACTTCGGCCTTCATCGTGTAGGGGCCGGAGCCGTCGACGGTGAAGCCGGGGCGGAGCTTTTTGGCGTCGTACTTCTTGGCGCTGACGATGCCCGCGGCGGGGGTGGAGAGCTTCTGCGGGAAGGTGGCGTCGGCGGTCTTGAGGTGGAAGACGACGGTGTCGGTGCCCTTGGTCTCGACGGTGTCGATGGTGGAGAGCAGCGAGGAGGGGCCGTTCTCGTCCTTGATGGCGAGGACGCGTTCGATGGAGAACTTGACGTCCTGTGCGGTGAGGGGGCTGCCGTCGGCGAAGGTGAGGCCGGTGCGCAGGACGCAGCGGTAGCTCTCGTTGCCGGTGTCGGTGAAGCGGCAGTCGCTGGCCGCTTCGGGGACGGGGCTGCCGCCGCCGCGGGGGGTGTGCATCAGCGTCTGGACGGTCTGGCGCAGGATGTTCCAGGCGCCGGCGTCGTAGGCGTAGGCGGGGTCGAGCGGGGCGGGGGCGTATTCGGCTGCCTCGAACCGGTCGGTGGTGCCGACGACGATCGCTCCGGATCCCGCTCCTGCGCCGCTGGTGCTGCCGCAGGCGGTCAGCGCGGGGGTGAGCAGTCCGGCGGCTGCCGTCAGCGCCATGGTCTTGCGGTTCATGCTGGAAGTACTCCCTCGACCCGGCACTTTGTTCAAAGCTGGCGTGGAGGGCATAGCGGCGGTCGCCCGTTCTGGGCGGAACGATCGGGCCGGTGGTGTGACGATCGGTCCACGCGATTCCGGAGACAGGGGTGTGTGTCCGGGACGGCTGAGGTGCGGCGCAGTGCCCGGATCGACATTAGTGGCCTGCGGAGGGATGGCTTGAACCGTGTGGCGCGGGGGCGTTGTCGCTGTGTTGCGGGAGTTGACCGGGGGTGTGCGCGGGGGCGTGTGCAGATTCGGTCAGGTGCTGATCAATGGGGACACAAGGGGTGGTGCGTGGGGGCGCGCAGTGGTGCGAAGGGGGCTTTGCGGGTGACAAAGGTCACCCGGGACAACTCCCCCGGTAGGGCTGGAATTTCGGCCTCCGGGGAAGTGCGCGGGAGATCCGCCCGCGGGACCTTGGTCCCGCGGGCTGATCGTCCGGTACGGAGCGTGCGCGCTCAGTTCAGCGGAGTGATGAGGGAGCGCAGGAAGGGCAGGTCGACGTCTTCGAGGGAGCCGACGATGGTGCGGCCCGGGGCCGGCGCGATCGCGCCCACGGAGGGGATGGCGACGACCCTGCATCCGGCGGCTTCGGCGGCGGCGACGCCGGTGGCGGTGTCCTCGATGACGGCGCAGCGCGAGGGGTGGGCGCCGAGGGTGCGGGCGGCGAGGAGGTAGGGGTCGGGGTGCGGCTTGGTGCGCTCGACCTCGTCTCCGGCGACGGTCATGGTGAAGCGGTCGCGGCCGAGGGTGAGGAGGACCTGGTCGATGACGCGCCGGTGGGAGGCGGATACCAGGGCGGTGGGGACGTTGTGGCGGGCGAGTTCGGCGAGGAGGCGTTCGGCGCCGGGCATGAGGGGGACGCGGTCGGCGATGCAGGCTTCGAAGCGCTCGTTGAGCAGGACGCTGAGTTCGGCGAGGCCGATGTCGGCGCCGGTGGCTTCGATGAGGAAGCCGCCGCTGCGGGTCATGGGGCCGCCGACGACGATGTCGCGCCAGGATTCGTCGAGGCGGTGGCCGAGCTCGCCGAAGACGCCGACCTCGATCTCCCACCAGAAGCCCTCGGTGTCCACGAGGGTGCCGTCCATGTCGAGCAGCACCGCCTGCAGGGCGTGTCCGTCGGCCGTACGGGCGACGGGGGCGGGGACTGTGCTCGTCATGCGCGCACCTTTCCGGGGGTCCGTTGGGGACGAGAAGGCCGGTCACCTCGCCTCCGGGGGCGTGCCCGGGGGGAACAGGTGACCGGCCTGTATGGGACCGACTAGTGTACGCCGGTCCGTCGTGATGTGCGTTGTTTTACGTCGCTGCGTGCGCGGGGGTGCGCCGCGGCGGGCTCGGCGGGCCTAGCGGGCGTTGAAGTACTTGGCTTCGGGGTGGTGGATGACGATGGCGTCGGTGGACTGCTCGGGGTGGAGCTGGAACTCCTCGGAGAGGTGGACGCCGATGCGCTCGGGCTGGAGGAGGTCGGCGATCTTGGCGCGGTCCTCCAGGTCGGGGCAGGCGCCGTAGCCGAGCGAGAAGCGGGCGCCGCGGTACTTCAGGTCGAACATGTCCTCGACCTTGGCGGGGTCCTCGCCGCCGAAGCCGAGCTCGGCGCGGACGCGGGCGTGCCAGTACTCGGCCATGGCCTCGGCGAGCTGGACGGAGAGGCCGTGGAGTTCCAGGTAGTCGCGGTAGGAGTCGGACTCGAACAGCTTGGCGGTGGCCTCGCCGATCTTGGAGCCGACGGTGACGACCTGGAGGCCGACGACGTCGGTCTCGCCGGATTCCTCGGGGCGGAAGAAGTCGGCGAGGCACAGGCGGCGGCCGCGGCGCTGGCGGGGGAAGGTGAAGCGGGTCCGCTCGTTGCCGGCTTCGTCGAGGATGATCAGGTCCTCGCCCTTGGAGACGCAGGGGAAGTAGCCGTAGACGACCGCGGCTTCGAGGAGGTTCTCGGTGTGCAGCTTGTCGAGGAGGCCGCGCAGGCGCGGGCGGCCCTCGGACTCCACGAGCTCCTCGTAGGTGGCGCCGCCGGCGCGGGCCTGCTTGAGGCCCCACTGGCCCTTGAAGAGGGCGCCCTCGTCGAGCCAGGAGGCGTAGTCCTTGAGCGGGATGCCCTTGACGACGCGGGTGCCCCAGAACGGCGGGGTGGGGACGGGGTTGTCGGTGGAGGTGTCGGAGCGGCCGCCGGGCTCTTCGGCCTCCTCGGCCTGGAGCGGGGTGTCGCGCTTGGCGACGCGGCGCTGCTTGAGTTCGGGGAGGGTGGCGCCGGGGACTCCGCGCTTGACGGCGATGAGGGCGTCCATGAGGCGCAGGCCTTCGAAGGCGTCGCGGGCGTAGCGGACCTCGCCCTCGTAGATTTCGTGGAGGTCCTGTTCGACGTAGGCGCGGGTGAGGGCGGCGCCGCCGAGGATGACCGGGTAGTCGGCCGCCAGCTTGCGCTGGTTGAGCTCCTCCAGGTTCTCCTTCATGATCACCGTGGACTTGACGAGCAGGCCGGACATGCCGATGACGTCGGCCTTGTGTTCCTGGGCGGCTTCGAGGATCGCGGAGACCGGCTGCTTGATGCCGATGTTGACGACGTTGTAGCCGTTGTTGGTCAGGATGATGTCGACGAGGTTCTTGCCGATGTCGTGGACGTCGCCGCGGACGGTGGCCAGGACGATGGTGCCCTTGCCCTCGTCGTCGCTCTTCTCCATGTGGGGTTCCAGGTGGGCCACCGCGGTCTTCATGACCTCGGCGGACTGGAGGACGAAGGGGAGCTGCATCTGGCCGGAACCGAACAGTTCACCGACGACCTTCATGCCCTCCAGGAGGGTGTCGTTGACGATGTCGAGGGCGGGGCGGGTCTCCAGGGCCTCGTCGAGGTCGGCGTCCAGGCCGTTCTTCTCGCCGTCGATGATGCGGCGCTGCAGGCGCTCGTCCAGCGGCAGGGCGAGGAGTTCCTCGGCGCGGCCGGCCTTCATCGACTTGGTGTTGACGCCCTCGAAGAGGGCCATCAGCTTCTGCAGGGGGTCGTAGCCCTCGGCGCGCCGGTCGTAGATCAGGTCGAGGGCGGTGGTGACCTGCTCCTCGTCGAACCGGGCGATCGGCAGGATCTTGGAGGCGTGGACGATCGCGGAGTCGAGGCCGGCCTTGACGCACTCGTCGAGGAAGACGGAGTTCAGCAGGACGCGGGCGGCCGGGTTGAGGCCGAAGGAGATGTTGGAGAGGCCCAGCGTGGTCTGGACGTCGGGGTGGCGGCGCTTGAGCTCGCGGATCGATTCGATCGTGGCGATGCCGTCGCCCCGGGACTCCTCCTGGCCGGTGCAGATGGTGAAGGTCAGGGTGTCGATGAGGATGTCCGACTCCAGGATGCCCCAGTTCCCGGTGAGGTCCTCGATGAGGCGCTCGGCGATGGCGACCTTGTGCTCGACGGTGCGGGCCTGGCCCTCCTCGTCGATGGTCAGCGCGATCAGCGCGGCGCCGTGCTCCTGAGCCAGGCGGGTGACCTTCGCGAAGCGGGACTCGGGGCCGTCGCCGTCCTCGTAGTTCACCGAGTTGATCACGGCGCGGCCGCCGAGCTTCTCCAGGCCGGCCTGCAGGACGGGAACCTCGGTGGAGTCCAGGACGATCGGCAGCGTGGAGGCGGTCGCGAAACGGCCGGCCAGCTCCCGCATGTCGGCGACGCCGTCGCGGCCCACGTAGTCGACGCACAGGTCGAGCATGTGCGCGCCTTCGCGGATCTGGTCGCGGACCATCTCCACACAGTCGTCCCAGCGGGCCTCGAGCATGGCCTCGCGGAACTTCTTCGAGCCGTTGGCGTTGGTCCGCTCGCCGATCGCCATGTACGAGATGTCCTGGCGGAAGGGGACCGTCTGGTAGAGGGAGGACGCGCCCGGCTCGGGGCGCGGGTCGCGGACGGCCGGGTTCAGGCCGCGGACGCGCTCGACGACCTGGCGCAGGTGCTCGGGAGTGGTGCCGCAGCAGCCGCCGACCAGGGAGAGGCCGTACTCGCGGACGAAGGTCTCCTGTGCGTCGGCGAGCTCGCTCGCGGACAGCGGGTAGTGGGCGCCGTTCTTGCCGAGGACCGGCAGGCCCGCGTTGGGCATGCAGGACAGCGGGATGCGGGAGTTGCGCGCGAGGTAGCGCAGGTGCTCGCTCATCTCGGCGGGGCCGGTGGCGCAGTTCAGGCCGATCATGTCGATGCCCAACGGCTCCAGCGCGGTGAGCGCGGCGCCGATCTCCGAGCCGAGGAGCATCGTGCCGGTCGTTTCCACGGTCACGGAGCAGATCAGCGGGACGGACACGCCGAGGGCCTCCATGGCGCGGCGGGCGCCGACGATGGAGGACTTGGTCTGCAGGAGGTCCTGGGTGGTTTCCACCAGGAGCGCGTCGGCGCCGCCGGTGATCAGGCCTTCGGCGTTGATCTGGTAGGCGTCGCGGATGGTTCCGTAGTCGATGTGGCCCAGGGTGGGCAGCTTGGTGCCGGGGCCCATCGAGCCCAGGACCCAGCGCTGCTGTCCGGTGGAGGCGGTGAACTCGTCGGCGATCTCGCGGGCGATCCGGGCGCCGGCGAGCGACAGCTCGTGGTTGCGCCCGGCGATGTCGTACTCGGCGAGGGCGGCGTAGTTGGTGCCGAAGGTGTTGGTCTCGACGCAGTCGACGCCGGCCTCGAAGTACTCGCGGTGCACGTTGGCCACGATGTCGGGGCGGGTGACGTTGAGGACCTCGTTGCAGCCTTCGAGCTGCTGGAAGTCTTCCAGGGTGGGGTCCTGGGCCTGGAGCATGGTTCCCATCGCTCCGTCGGCGACGACCACGCGGGTCGCCAGCGCCTGGCGGAGGGCATCGGCCCGGGTCTGGGTGTCTGCGGGCGGGTTCGGCAACGAGGCCATGGGTGAGCTCCCTGGGATGCGACGGCTGTCGGCTTTGCACCCCCTCGGTGTCAAGGGTGCACGCGGCCAGGGTAGCGGTGCACACCCGGCCCCGGTGAGGTCGTCCCACGTGGCGGACTGCATTCTGTGCCAGGGAGCGGCGACTTCCGGCCGGGGTGTCCTGGGCCACTCGTATCGGTGGACTCTGCCCTCATCATGCACAAAGTCGGCATCGACCGATAGTGTTCAGCATTGTCGAACTACGTCAGCAGGAGGCTGCGCGATGGCACGGAACATCCAGTCGCTCGAACGAGCCGCTGCGATGCTGCGGCTCCTGGCGGGCGGCGAGCGCCGGCTGGGTCTCTCGGACGTCGCCTCCTCCCTTGGCCTGGCCAAGGGCACGGCGCACGGGATCCTGCGCACGCTGCAGGCCGAGGGTTTCGTGGAACAGGACCCGGCCTCGGGCCGCTACCAGCTCGGCGCGGAGCTGCTGCGCCTGGGCAACAGCTATCTGGACGTCCACGAGCTGCGGGCGCGCGCCCTGGTGTGGACGGACGATCTGGCCCGCGCGAGCGGGGAGAGCGTGTACGTGGGGGTGCTGCACAAGAGCGGGGTGCTGATCATGCACCACGTCTTCCGGCCCGACGACAGCCGTCAGGTACTGGAGGTGGGGGCCATGCAGCCGCTGCACTCCACGGCCCTGGGCAAGGTGCTGTCGGCGTACGACCCGGTGGCGCACACGCAGGTCCTGGAGGTGGAGCGGGAGTCCTTCACGCCCCGGACGATCACCGACGGCACCGGCTTCGAGGAGGTCCTGGGCATGATCCGGGCGCGCGGCTGGGCCAGTGACATCGAGGAGACCTGGGACGGGATCGCCTCGGTGGCGGCCCCGATCCACGACCGCCGCAGGATGCCGGTCGGCGCGGTGGCCGTCGCGGGGGCCGTGGAGCGGGTCTGCGGGGACTCCGGGGAGCCCCGGGCCTCGCTGGTGGCCTCCGTACGGGACTGCGCGCGGTCGGTTTCGCGCGATCTCGGGGCGGGCCGGTTCTGACCTTGGCATGACCTCATCGCTCCGCCCGAACCACCCAACGGCCGCGTCAAAGTGGCATTTGGGTGGTTTTTGGCGTTTGATGATCAACGAATGGCCTAATTTGTTCGATCGCACCGACCGGTAACGATCCGGCTCATTGGCCTGGTCAACTCTTGACGCCCGCTTCACCTGGGCGGAAAACTGCCGTTCATCGGTCGGCAATGCCGAACACCTACCGGCAATACGCGTTAGGGTGGGGCAAGGCCAAGGACCGGTGCAGCACTCACCGAGTGCGTGGACCGCCGGAGGGACCCGGCGGCCACCACCCCTGAACGACAAAGGAGTCGCGGGTGTCCAGCTCCGACATCTTCATCGGCGAGACCATCGGTACCGCCCTGCTCACCCTGCTCGGTGGCGGCGTCTGCGCCGCACTGACGCTCAAGAGCTCCAAGGCCCGCGGCGCCGGCTGGCTCGCGATCACCTTCGGCTGGGGTTTCGCCGTCCTGATCGCCGCCTACGTCTCCGCACCGCTCTCCGGTGCGCACCTCAACCCGGCGGTCACCGTCGGCATCGCGATCAAGGACGGCGCCTGGGGCGACGTCCCGGTCTACTTCGCCGGACAGCTCCTCGGCGCCATGATCGGCGCGGTGCTGATGTGGCTCGCCTACTACGGCCAGTTCCGGGCGCACCTGTCCGACCCGGAGCACATCCGTGACGCCAAGCTCGGCCCCGAGGACCCGCACCCGCACGACGTGGCCGGCCCGGTGCTCGGCATCTTCTCCACGGGCCCCGAGATCCGCAACGTCGTCCAGAACCTCACCACCGAGATCATCGGCACCGCCGTCCTGGTCCTGGCCATCCTGACCCAGGGCCTCCAGGACGACGGCAAGGGCCTCGGCGTGATCGGCGTCCTGATCACCTCGCTGGTCGTGGTCGGCATCGGCCTCTCGCTGGGCGGCCCGACCGGCTACGCCATCAACCCGGTCCGCGACCTCGGCCCCCGCATCGTCCACTCCCTGCTGCCGCTGCCCAACAAGGGCGGCTCGGACTGGGGCTACTCCTGGATCCCGGTGCTCGGCCCCCTCGCGGGTGCCGCGCTCGCCGGCGGTCTGTACAACATCGCGTTCGCCTGATCAGCATCGGCACCACGGCACCACCCGCACCGCCATCCTGATTCCGCCTACTTCGACACCTGCCAGGAGCAGCCACCATGACCACCAGCACCGGCCCCTTCATCGCCGCGATCGACCAGGGCACCACCTCCTCCCGCTGCATCGTCTTCGACCGCGACGGCCGCATCGTCGCCGTCGACCAGAAGGAGCACGAGCAGATCTTCCCGAAGCCGGGCTGGGTCGAGCACGACGCCACCGAGATCTGGACCAACGTCCAGGAGGTCGTCGCCGGAGCCATCGCCAAGGCCGAGATCACGGCCGCGGACGTCAAGGCCGTCGGCATCACCAACCAGCGCGAGACCACCCTGCTGTGGGACCGCCACACCGGCGAGCCGGTCCACAACGCACTGGTCTGGCAGGACACCCGCACCGACGCCCTGTGCAAGGAGCTCGGCCGCAACGTCGGCCAGGACCGCTTCCGCCGCGAGACCGGCCTGCCGCTGGCGAGCTACTTCGCCGGCCCCAAGGTCCGCTGGCTGCTCGACAACGTCGAGGGCCTGCGCGAGCGCGCCGAGGCCGGGGACATCCTCTTCGGCACCATGGACTCCTGGGTCATCTGGAACCTCACCGGCGGCCCCCAGGGTGGCGTGCACGTCACCGACGTCACCAACGCCTCGCGCACCATGCTGATGAACCTGCACACCCTGGCCTGGGACGAGAAGATCGCCGAGTCCATGGACGTGCCGCTCAACGTCCTCCCGGAGATCAAGTCCTCCGCCGAGGTCTACGGCCACGTCAAGGAGGGCGTCCTGGCCGGCGTCCCGGTCGCCTCGGCGCTCGGTGACCAGCAGGCCGCGCTGTTCGGCCAGACCTGTTTCGCCGAGGGCGAGGCGAAGTCCACGTACGGCACCGGAACGTTCATGCTGATGAACACCGGCGACAAGATCATCAACTCCTACAGCGGCCTGCTGACCACGGTCGGCTACCAGATCGGCGACCAGCAGCCGGTCTACGCGCTGGAGGGCTCCATCGCCGTCACCGGCTCGCTCGTCCAGTGGATGCGCGACCAGATGGGCATGATCAAGACCGCGGCCGAGATCGAGACGCTGGCCTCCTCCGTCGAGGACAACGGCGGCGCCTACTTCGTGCCCGCCTTCTCCGGCCTGTTCGCCCCGTACTGGCGCTCCGACGCCCGCGGTGTGATCGCCGGCCTCACCCGGTACGTCACCAAGGCGCACATCGCCCGTGCCGTCCTGGAGGCCACCGCCTGGCAGACCCGCGAGATCACCGACGCCATGACCAAGGACTCGGGCGTCGAGCTCGCCGCCCTCAAGGTCGACGGCGGCATGACCTCCAACAACCTGCTGATGCAGACCCTCTCCGACTTCGTGGACGCCCCCGTGGTGCGCCCGATGGTCGCCGAGACCACCTGCCTCGGCGCCGCCTACGCCGCCGGTCTGGCCGTCGGCTTCTGGCCCGACACCGACGCCCTGCGCGCCAACTGGCGCCGCGCGGCGGAGTGGACCCCGCGGATGCCCGCCGAGCAGCGGGAGCGCGAGTACAAGAGCTGGCTCAAGGCCGTGGAGCGGTCCATGGGCTGGGTCGATGACGAAAACGCCAGCTGACCGCACAGCGGCGCAATCGACGAGCAAGTAGGAGTCAAGGGATATGAGCAGCCTGCAGAGCGTTCCCACGCTGGGTACGCACCCGACCGCCGGTTCGAACGCGAGCCGTGCCGAGACCCGTGAGCAGCTGGCGAAGGCCACGTACGACCTGCTGGTCATCGGCGGTGGAATCCTGGGCACCTCGGTGGCCTGGCACGCCGCGCAGTCGGGTCTGCGGGTCGCCATGGTGGACGCCGGCGACTTCGCCGGCGCCACCTCCTCGGCCTCCTCCAAGCTCGTCCACGGCGGCCTGCGCTACCTGCAGACCGGTTCGGTCAAGCTGGTCGCCGAGAACCACCACGAGCGCCGGGTGCTGGCCAAGGACGTGGCCCCGCACCTGGTCAACCCGCTCACCTTCTACCTCCCGGTGTACAAGGGCGGTCCGGTGGGCGCGGCGAAGCTGGGCGCGGGCGTGTTCGCGTACTCGGCGCTGTCGGCGTTCGGCGACGGCATGGGCAAGATCATTTCTCCGGCCCGCGCCGCCGCCGACAACCCGGGTCTGAAGACGGACGACCTGAAGGCCGTCGCGGTCTACTACGACCACCAGATGAACGATTCGCGCGTCGCCGTGATGACGGTCCGCGCGGCCGTGGAATCGGGCGCCGTCGTCCTGAACCACGCCGAGGTCACCGGTCTGCGCATGACGCGCGGCCGCGTCTCGGGCGCCGAGCTCAAGGACCGCCTGGACGGCACCGAGTTCGGTGTCGACGCCCGCGTGGTGCTCAACGCCACCGGCCCGTGGGTGGACCACCTGCGGCGCATGGAGGACAAGCACTCGATGCCGTCCATCCGCCTCTCCAAGGGCGCGCACATCGTGATGAAGCGCAAGTCGCCGTGGAAGGCCGCCATGGCCACCCCGATCGACAAGTACCGCATCACCTTCGCCCTGCCGTGGGAGGACCAGCTGCTGCTGGGCACCACCGACGAGGTGTACGAGGGCGACCCGGCGGACGTGCGCGCCACCGAGGGCGACATCCAGCAGATCCTGGACGAGGCGGCCTTCTCGGTGAAGGACGCCGATCTGGACCGCTCGCTGATGACGTACGCCTTCGCGGGCCTGCGCGTGCTGCCCGGCGGCCCGGGCGGGGTGGAGAAGGCCAAGCGCGAGACGGTCGTCTCCGAGGGCGCGGGCGGCATGCTGTCGGTGGCCGGCGGCAAGTGGACCACGTACCGGCACATCGGCCGCGTGGTCATGGACAAGCTGGCCAAGCTCCCGGGCAGCCCGCTGACCGATGACATGGAGCCGGTGAAGTCCCTCGTACGACGGATCGCGCTGCCCGGTGTCGCCAACCCGAACGCGGTGGCGCACCGGCTGCTCGTGGACCGCGAGCCGGGCTCGCGGATGGACCCGCTGACCGCGCGGCACCTGGCCTCGCACTACGGCTCGCTGGCCTTCGACATCGCGCGCCTGGCGAACGAGGACCCGGCGCTGGCCGAGCGGATCCACCCGGACGGGCCGGAGATCTGGGCGCAGGTCGCCTACGCCCGGGACAACGAGTGGGCCGAGACGGCGGACGACGTGCTGCGCCGCCGTACGACGGTGACGGTCCGCGGTCTGGACACCGCCGAAGTGCGCGGCCGGGTCGAGGAGATGCTGGCCCACGAGGCATAGCCGGTGGCGTGAGTGGGCAGAGGGGCGGTTCCAGGGGGAACCGCCCCTCTGTCGTGGGCTGTGGCCGGTGCCTCATCAAGGCTTAGGCTGACCCACGTACACAAGGGAACTTCGGAAGGAGACCTGGGTGATCGAGCTTGAGGGCGTGCCCGAGCTGATCGACCCGGTCATGGTGGCCGCGTTCGAGGGCTGGAACGACGCGGGTGACGCCGCCTCCGGGGCGGTCGCACACCTGGACCGGGAGTGGAAGGGCGAGGTCTTCGCGGCTCTGGACGCCGAGGACTACTACGACTTCCAGGTCAACCGGCCGACGGTGTGGCTGGACAACGGGGTGCGGAAGATCACCTGGCCGACGACGCGGCTGTCGGTGGTCCGCATCGGCGGGACCAAGCCGCGCGACCTGGTGCTGGTGCGGGGCATCGAACCGTCCATGCGGTGGCGTTCGTTCTGCAACGAGATCCTGGGCTTCGCCCACGAGCTGGGCGTGGAGATGGTCGTCATCCTGGGCGCGCTGCTCGGCGACACCCCGCACACGCGGCCGGTGCCGGTCAGCGGGGTGACCTCGGACGCGGATCTGGCGCGGACGATGGACCTGGAGGAGACCAAATACGAGGGCCCGACCGGGATCGTGGGCATCCTCCAGGAGGCCTGCACCCATGCCGGGGTGCCGGCGGTGTCCCTGTGGGCGGCGGTGCCGCACTACGTGTCGCAGCCGCCGAACCCGAAGGCGACGCTGGCCCTGCTGAACCGGCTGGAGGATCTGATCGACATCCGGATCCCGCTGGGCGAACTCCCCGAGGACGCGCGGGCGTGGCAGTTGGGCGTGGACCAACTGGCGGCCGAGGACAGCGAGGTGGCGGAGTACGTCCAGACGCTGGAGGAGGCGCGGGACACCGCGGATCTGCCGGAGGCGTCCGGGGACGCGATCGCGCGGGAGTTCGAGCGGTACCTGCGGCGGCGGGATCCGTCCGCGGCGGCGGAGCCGGGGGACGGGTCGTACCTGAGGGACACCTCGGGTGGGATGCCGCGGCCGCCGAAGCGGAAGCCTTCGGGGACCGAGGAGGAACCCCCGGCCCCTCCGGCGGCCTCGCCGGACGAGGACGGGACGCCTCCGGAGGCGTAGCCCGGCGCGGGGGCGGGGCGGGGCGGGGCGGGGGGATTTTCTCCCCGCCCCGCCCTTTCGCCGTTTCCCGGGGCGCCGGCCCCGGACCCGGCTCCTCACAACGCCGGAGGGGCTGGATGCGCCCGCAGGGCACGTCCAGCCCCTCCGGGGGGTGCTTACAGGGCCACGCCCAGCAGGGCGTCGACCGTGCGCGAGACCAGGCCGGGGGCGGACTCGTCGTCGCCGCCCGTGGCGAGCTGGCGCTCGACCCACTGGTCCACCGCCGCGAGGGCGGCCGGGGCGTTCAGGTCGTTGGCGAGGGCCTCGCGGACCTCCTCGACCAGGGCGTCGGCCGGGGTGCCGTCGGGGCGGGAGACGGCCGCGCGCCAGCGCTCGAGGCGGGCCACCGCCTCCGCGAGGACCTCGTCGGTCCATTCCCAGTCCGCGCGGTAGTGGTGCGAGAGCAGGGCCAGGCGGATCGCCGCCGGGTCCACGCCCGCGCGCCGCAGGGCCGATACGAAGACCAGGTTGCCCTTGGACTTCGACATCTTCTCGCCGTGCAGCGCGACCATCCCGGCGTGCACGTACGCCTTGGCCATCGGGAACTCGCCCGTCAGCACCTGGGCGTGCGAGGCGCCCATCTCGTGGTGCGGGAAGGCCAGGTCGGAGCCGCCGCCCTGGATGTCGAAGGTCATGCCCAGGTGGTCCAGGGCGATGGCCACGCACTCGATGTGCCAGCCGGGCCGGCCGCGGCCCAGCGAGCCGCCGTCCCAGCTCGGCTCGCCCGGGCGGGCGGCCATCCACAGCATCGGGTCGAGCGGATTCTTCTTGCCCACCCGGTCGGGGTCGCCGCCGCGCTCGGCCGACAGCAGCCGCATCGCCTCGGCGTCCAGGTGGGAGACCTTGCCGAAGTTCGGGTCGGACTCCACGGAGAAGTAGACGTCGCCGTCCAGCTCGTAGGCCGCGCCCGCGTCCCGCAGCCGCTCGACGAGCGGCACGATGCCGGGTATGGCCTCGACTGCGCCGATGTAGTGCTGCGGGGGCAGCATCCGCAGGGCGGTCATGTCCTCGCGGAACAGGGCCGTCTCGCGCTCGGCGAGCTCGGTCCAGTCCTGGTTGTCGCGCAGGGCCCGCTCCAGCAGTGGATCGTCGACGTCCGTGACGTTCTGGACGTAGATGACCTGCCGCTTGGTGTCGAGCCACACGCGCTGCACGAGGTCGAACGCGTTGTAGGTCGCCGCGTGACCGATGTGCGTCGCGTCGTACGGGGTGATCCCGCAGACGTAGATACGGGCGACGGGACCGGGGGCGAGGGTGATCGTCCCTTGGGTCGCGGTGTCGTGGATCTGGAGGTCGCGGCCCTTGCCAGGCAGGGCGGGGACCTCAGAAGCGGGCCAGGCATGCATGCTTCGAGACTAACCGGACGGGTGTTCCGAAAACTAACCGGACCTGCACTGTTGTCTTGATCGGCGCTCTTGCGCCATGGCCGGTTCTATGCGTGCGGGCCCGTACGGGCCGCCGCCCGCTCAGAGTGGGCAGCGGCCCGCTCAGACGGGCGGCCAGGGGATCGCGGGCCACTGCCCCGAGGGCTGCGGATGCCTCCCGGTGCGCAGCAGCAGGGCCGTACGGGCCCGTACGGCGGCCAGCTCGGCGGTGGTGACCAGTTCGGCCAGTCGGGTGGCGAGGGGCTCTCCGGGGGCCAGTGCGGCCTCCAGGGCGGTCAGGACGGCGCTCGCTTCCTCCGTCAGCGGCTCCCCCGCCCAGCCCCAGATCAGGGTGCGCAGTTTGTCCTCGGTGTGGAAGGTCACTCCGTGGTCGATGCCGTAGAGCCGTCCGCCGGGTGCGGGGAGCAGGTGGCCGCCCTTGCGGTCGCCGTTGTTGATCACGGCGTCGAGGACGGACATCCGGCGCAGCCGTTCGTCGTCGGCGTGCACGAGGAGCGCGGTGCGGCCCTCGCCGACCTCGGCGAAGGCGACGGGCTTCCAGCCCTCCCCCGCCTCCTCGCCGTCGACGAGCGCGAGCAGCTCCGCCTCCGGGGACTCCCCCGTCTCGATCCACTGCTGGACCATGCCCTCGCCGTACGGTCCGTCGCGCAGCACGGTCGGGGGCACCAGCCCCCAGCCGGTGGCCTCGGAGACCAGGTACGCGGCGACCTCGCGCTGGGCGAGGTTGCCGTCGGGGAAGTCCCACAGCGGGCGCTCGCCCTTGACGGGCTTGTACACGCAGTCGGTGCTCACGCCCCCGTGCGTGACGGTGCACAGCAGGACGGCGTTGGACGCCTCCCGGATCCGGCCGACGACGGTGAGTTCGCCGTGCGCCAGCAGCTCTTCCACTTCCGCCGTTCCCCCCGTCGCGTTCACGCCTGGCGCCGGTAGCCGTTCTGGCGCGGGCAGACGTGCCCTTCGGGGTCCAGCGGCAGGCTGCACAGCGGGCACGGCGGCCGGCCGGCGTTGACCACGTCCAGGGCCCGCTTGGTGAAGGCCCGGGCCTGGGCGCCGGTGAGGCGCACGCGCAGCATCGGCGGGCCGTTCTCCTCGTCCTGGAGGAGGCGCTCCTCCGCCTCGGCGAGGTCCTCCTCCGAGTCGGCGTCGAGTTCCACCAGGGCCTGCGCCTCGACGATCATGCGCTGGTCCTCGCCGTCCCAGGCCAGGGCCATGGTGCCGACGCGGAACTCCTCCTCGACGGGGACGTCGAGGGGGGCGGTGTCGGTCGCCTCGGCGGGGGCCACGGCGGGGACGGGGGCATTGCCCCCGGTGCGCCGTACGACCTCGTCCAGCAGTTCTTCCATCCGTTCCGCGAGCGCCGCCACCTGGGTCTTCTCCAGGGACACGGAGGTGACGCGGGGGCCGGTGGAGGCCTGCAGGAAGAACGTACGGCGTCCAGGCAGGCCGACCGTGCCGGCCACGAAACGGTCCGGCGGGTCGTAGAGGAACACCTGACGGGGCACGTCCAGTCTCCAAGCGTCCGGGGGGACCCCCGGACGGAGAGTCCGGGGGAAGCAGGGGCAGGGCTGCGCCCATGGGTTGGCCCGTCCACCCTACTGCGCCGTTCGATCACACCGCGCCCGCACCACCCCCTACGACCGCCTCGCCGCCCGCTTCCGCGTCGTCCGCGGCCGCCGCGTCGTCCGGCGCGGCCTTTTCGCGGGGCGCGAAGGAGGCGAAGTCGCCGGTGTCGCCGAGCCGGAGCAGGAAGGGCCGGGTCGGCGTGTAGCGGATCGCGGTGACCGAGCAGGGGTCGACGTGGATCCGCTGGAAGAGGTCCAGGTGCATGCCGAGGGCGTCCGCGACAAGGGACTTGATGATGTCGCCGTGCGAGCACATCAGGTACACGGCGTCGGCGCCGTGTTCCTCCTCGATCCGCGCGTTCCAGTCGCGTACGGCGTCCACGGCGCGGGCCTGCATGGCGCGCATGGACTCGCCGCCGGGGAAGGCGGCGGCCGAGGGGTGCTGCTGGACGATGCGCATCAGGGGTTCTTCGGAGAGTTCGGAGAGTTTGCGGCCCGACCAGTCGCCGTAGTGGCACTCGCCGATCCGCTCGTCGGTGTGCAGCGCGAGACCGGGCCGGGCCGCCAGCAGCGGGGCCAGGGTCTCGGCGCACCGCTCCAGGGGACTGCTGACGGCGGCGGCCAGCGGCACGGCGGCGAGCCGCCCGGGCAGCGCGGCGGCCTGTTCGGCTCCGTGCTCGTCGAGAGTCACCCCCGGGGTCCATCCGGCGAGCAGCCCTGCGGTGTTGGCGGTGGACCGCCCGTGTCGTACGAGGATCAGCGTGGCCATGGCAGAAGGGTAAGCGGTGACGCCGGCGTGCGGCCGGGGTCCGGGCAGGGAACAATGCGCGAGTGATTGTGGACTGCGCCATGTACCGCGACGGCCGCCGCTCCGAGGCGCCCGACGACTTCTCCGATGCCCTCGACGAGGCGCGGGCCACCGGTGACTCCTTCCTCTGGGTCGGCATGTACGAGCCGACGGAGAAGGAGTTCGAGCACGTCAGCCATGAGTTCGGGCTGCACCCGCTGGCGGTGGAGGACGCGCTGACCGCGCACCAGCGGCCGAAGATGGAGGTCTACGACGATTCGCTGTTCGTGGTCCTCAAGCCGGTGATGTACGACGACGCGTCCGACACGGTGAGCACGGGCGAGCTGATGGTGTTCATCGGCGACTCCTTCGTCGTCACGGTCCGGCACGGCGAGGGGGCGGCGCTGGCCGCCGTGCGCCACCGGCTGGAGCAGGATCCCGAGGTGCTCAAGCACGGGCCGACGGCGGTGCTGTACGCGGTCTCGGACGCGGTGGTGGACCACTACATCGAGGTGGCCGCCGAGCTCCAGGCGGATCTGGAGGAGCTGGAGGCGGAGGTCTTCTCGCCGAACCCCTCGGACAGCAAGAACACCGCGGCCCGGATCTACGGGTTCAAGCGGCAGGTGCTGGAGTTCCGCCGGGCCACGAGTCCGCTGCTCCAGCCGATGGACCGGCTGGCCTTCGGGGACGTGCCCTTCGTCCACGAGCACGCCCAGCCGTTCTTCCGCGACGTCGCGGACCATCTGACGAAGGCGAACGAGTACGTCGAGGGCCTGGACCGGCTGCTCTCGGACGCGCTGGCCGCGCACCTGGCGCAGATGGGCGTCCGGCAGAACGACGACATGCGCAAGATCTCGGCCTGGGCGGCCATGGCGGCGGTCCCGACGATGGTGGCGGGGATCTACGGGATGAACTTCGAGCACATGCCGGAGCTCAAGCACCGCTGGGGCTATCCGCTGGTGGTGCTGGTGATGGTGGCCCTGTGCCTGGGCCTGCACCGGATGTTCAAGCGCCGCGGCTGGCTCTAGAGCCGGGCCTGCCTCCAGAGCGGGTTCAGGCGAACTCGGGGGCGGCGGTCGGGGCCCCGCCCAGGGGGTTGCTGCGCTCCGGCTGGCGCAGGTCCACCATCCTGCGCCAGCCGCTGAAGCGCTCGTACGCGTACGTCCCGCGGATCCCGGCGGCCAGGACGGCCGCCTTCGGCGCGGGCCAGCCCAGCAGCCGCCCCATGTGGCCCATGACGGCGAGGCTCACGTCGCGGTAGACGGCGATCTCGGCGAGGGCGCACTCGCGCAGCACCCGGTGGATGGTGCGGGCATGGCCGGCCCGGGCCAGGCGCAGCAGTTCCTCGTGGCAGTAGGCCAGGTGGTTGTCCTCGTCGGCGCCGATCATGCGGATGGCCCTGCCGAGCTCGGGGTCGTCCCCGAAGTGCCGTACGAGCATGATCATCTGGTCGGCGGCGCGCTGTTCGGTGACCCGGCTGTGGGCGAGGTAGACGACGATGTCCTCCTCGCTCAGGGCCCGCTCGCCGCGCAGCTTCTCGTGGCTCAGGCCGATGCCGCGCCGCTCCAGCAGCATCGTGTAGTCGGTCTCCGGGGGGACGGGCACGGGGGGCAGGCCGCGCTTGCGGAGCAGCGCGTTGAAGATCCGGCCGTGCTTGTCCTCGTCGGCGCCGTGCCGGGTGATCTTGGGCGCGAGCTCGCGCAGGGAATCGGGGACCAGCGCCGCGATCCGGGCGTTCTCCCAGCCGCCCTGGGACTCGCCGCCGGCGGCGATGGAGCAGAACAGCTGGAAAGAGGCGTCGTGGTCGACGATCTCCCGGAACAGGCTGCGCGCAGAGAGCATGTACCGAGTCAAGGGCGGTTTCGCGGGCCGGGCAACCGGGTGCGGCGTACGGCTCGGCCGAATGAACGACTGCGACCGGCGGCCCCGGGGGCGTAACCCCGCGGCCGCCCCGCGCGTTGTTGGCTGTGTCGGCCGTGGCGGGGAAGACCCCCCGAGCCCCCACCACGGCCGCAGACTTCCCCCGGGCCCCGGGGGCCCCGGGCCGCTCAGGCCAGGCCGGCGAGCTCCAAGGCCTCGACGCCGGCCCGCAGGGCGGCGGTCCGCTCGTCCAGGGTGAAGCCGGCCGGGGCGAGCGTCAGGGTGGTCACCCCGGCCTCGGCGTAGGCCCGCATCCCGTCGGCGATGCGCTCGACCGGGCCCAGCAGGGTGGTGGAGTCGATCAGCGAGTGCGGGATCGCGGCGGCCGCGCCCTGCTTGTCGCCGGCCAGGTACTTGTCCTGGATCTCGGCGGCCTCCTTCTCGTACCCCATGCGCTGGGCCAGCTGGTTGTAGAAGTTCTGCTTGCGGCTGCCCATGCCGCCCACGTACAGCGCGGTGTACGGACGGAACATGTCGGCGAGCGCGTTCACGTCGTCGCCGAGGGCCAGCGGCACGGTCGGGCAGACGTCGAAGCCGTCCATGGTCAGCCCGGCCTTCTCGCGGCCCGCCCGGATGTGGGTGAGGGCGGTGGCCTCCAGGTGCTCGGCGGCCGGGAAGATCAGCAGGGCGCCGTCGGCGATCTCGCCGGTCTGCTCCAGGTTCTTCGGCCCGATGGCGGCGATGTAGAGCGGGATGTGCTCGCGCTCCGGGTGCACGGTCAGCTTGAGCGGCTTGCCCGGCCCGCCGGGCAGCGGCAGGGTCCAGTGCTCCCCCTCGTAGCTGAGCCGTTCGCGGGTCATCGCCTTGCGGACGATCTCCACGTACTCGCGGGTCCGCGCGAGCGGCTTGTCGAACTTCACGCCGTACCAGCCCTCGGACACCTGCGGTCCGGACACGCCGAGGCCGAGCCGGAAGCGGCCCTTGGTGAGCGAGTCGAGGGTGGCGGCCGTCATGGCCGTCATGGCGGGCTGGCGGGCCGGGATCTGCAGGATCGCGGAGCCCACGTCGATGCGCTCGGTCTGGGCGGCGACCCAGGCGAGCACGGTCGGCGCGTCGGAGCCGTAGGCCTCCGCGGCCCAGCAGACGTCGTAGCCGAGACGGTCGGCTTCCTGGGCCACGGCCAGGTTGTCGGCGTCCATGCCAGCGCCCCAGTAGCCGAGATTGATGCCGAGCCGCATAAGTCGTCCCCTTACCGGTTTACCGATCAGTAACGTAGGTCTGCGGGGACTGTAGCGCGCCCGGCCGTCCCGCGTCAGTGCGGCAGTAGTCTCAGCCCTCATGGAGCAGAGGCATCTCGGCCGCACCGGACTGCGCGTCTCCCGGATCGGTCTCGGCACACTGACCTGGGGCCGGTCGGCGGACGGACCGGACGAGGCGGAAGCGGCCGCGCAGTTGAAGACGTTCTGGAACGCCGGCGGCACGCTCGTGGACACCGCCGACGTGTACGGGGGCGGGGAGGCGGAGTACCTCCTCGGGCAGTTGATCGGTTCCGTGGTCCCGCGGCGGGATCTGGTGATCGCGACGAAGGCCGGCGGGGTCGCGGATCCGGACCGCCGCTTCGACGCCTCGCGCGGCCATCTGCTCGCCGCGCTGGACGATTCCCTGGCCCGTCTGGACACGGACTACGTCGACCTCTGGCAGGTCCACGCCTTCGACCCCTGGACCCCGCTGGAGGAGACCCTCCAGGCGCTGGACATCGCCGTGAGCAGCGGCCGGGCGCGGTACACGGGCGTGTCGAACTTCAGCGGCTGGCAGCTCGCGAAGGCGGCGACCTGGCAGCTCGCGGAGCCGGGCGTACGGACCCGGCTGGCCTCGACCCAGATGGAGTACTCCCTGCTCCAGCGCGGGGTGGAACGCGAGGTCGTCCCGGCGGCCCTGGACCTGGGCCTGTCCCTCCTCCCCTCCTCCCCCCTGGGCCGGGGCGTCCTGACGGGCAAGTACCGGGCGGGCACCCCGGCGGACTCCCGGGGCGCGT
Source organism: Streptomyces sp. NPDC002104 (assembly GCF_053593795.1). NCBI lineage: Bacteria > Bacillati > Actinomycetota > Actinomycetes > Kitasatosporales > Streptomycetaceae > Streptomyces > Streptomyces sp. NPDC002104. The sequence continues at coordinate 57,391 of NZ_JBSFDF010000010.1, forward strand.
CGGAAACCCTGGCGGCCTTCGTGGACCCGTACCTGGACGAGACGGCGAGCCGCATCGTGGACGCGGTGGCGACCGCCGCGCACGGCCTCGCGGTGACCCCGCTCCAGGTGTCCCTGGCCTGGGTCCGCGACCGCCCCGGGGTGGCCGCCCCGATCGTCGGCGCGCGCACGTCGGCGCAGCTCGGGGAGGCCCTGTCGGTGGAGGCCCTTAGTCTTCCGGAGGAGATCCGCCACGCACTGGACGACGTCTCGGCGCCCGTCCACCGCTATCCCGATCAGGACTGGAGCACTTTGTGAGCGACACCGCCGCCGCGGCAGAACCGGCCGACCCGGCCCGGGAGGGCACCCCCGCCGCCGCGGAAGCCGAGCCGACCCCACCGGGCCCCGGCGAAGCCGAGGACGGCGCCCCTCGGGCGGACGCCCCCACGCCCGGCGAAGCCACCGAGGACGACGCGACGAAGTCCGCGCAGGCCGAGGCCACGGCATCCGGCGAAGCCGAAGCCGCCCCGGAACCGGAGGCTGCCCCGTCCGGCGAAGCCGGGGACACGGAGGCCGAGGCCGTGCCGGCCGGGGACGCGGGGGCGGAAGCGGACGCCGCACCGTCCGGCGGAGCCGAAGACGCCCCGGAACCGGAGGCTGCCCCGTCCGGCGAAGCCGGGGGCGCGGAGGCCGAGGCCGTGCCGGCCGGGGGCGCGGGGGCGGAAGCGGCTCCCGTCGGCGGAGCCGGCGGGGACGGGGGGCCGGGGGCGGAGCCCCCGGTTTCGGGAAGGGGCGGGGTGGGGGAAAGCCCCGCAGGGCCCACCACCGACGGCACGCCCGCGGACACGGAGCCGGAAGCCGCGACGGAAGCCGAAGTGGCCGACGGGGCCGGCGGGGGCGCCGGCACGGGAGCCCCGGCCGCCGAGGCGCAGCCTCAGCTCAGCGAGGCCGCCGCGGAGCTGGCCGCGCAGAAGATCGAGCGGGAGCGCATCGCCCGCCGCAAGGCGGAGCGCGAAGCCCCCGTCGAGGCCGGTGCCAAGCTCAGCGGCACGGCCGCCGACCTGCTGGCCGCCGTACGGGCCGTGGAGAGCGGCGCCAAGCCCCCGGCCCGGTTCGACGCACCGGCACCCCGCAGGAGCGTCCCGGCGCCCGCGCCGGAGCGCACCCCGGCCACCGCCCCGGCGCCGGCGTCCGCCCCCTCGCCCACGGCGGCCCCGGCCGCCATCGCCTCCCCCGACGCCGTCCGCGCCGTCCGCGAGGTGCTCCTCCGGGGCGGAGCCCCCGAGGCCCTCGCCCCGCAGGCCGCCGCCGCCCTCGGCGAGGACGCCGCCGCGCAGCTCACCGAGTCGCCCTGGCGGCTGCTGGCCGTGGCCGGGGTCCGCCCGACCCAGGCCGACGGCTTCGCCCGCGCCCTGCTCGGCGCCGAGGCGACCGGCCCCGGTGACGAGCGGCGCGCGGCCGCCCTGGTGGGCTGGCTGCTGGCGCAGGCCGCCGCCAAGGGCCACACCGTGCTGGAGGCCCCCACCCTGGAGTCGGCTCTCGCCCAGTACGGCGTGCCCGACCCCGCGGAGGCCCTGGAGGCGGCCGTCGGCGAGGGCGCCGCGCTGGCCTTCGAGGAGCCGGTCGGCCCGCCCGTCGGTGAGTCCGCCGAGGACGAGGAGCAGCCGGTCCGGATCCTGGTGGGGCTGGAGGGTGCCGCCATGGCCGAGGAGAGCCTCGCGGAGGGCCTGGCCCGGATCGCCAACGCCTTCACGGACCCCGCCGACTGGGACAAGGCGGCCAGCGGCCCCGGCGCCGAGCTGATCCGCGCCGCCGCCGGGCACGGCCTGGTCACCCACACCGGCGGCGAGGCCGCCCGCGCCGAGCCCCGTGCCCTGTCCGCGGCCGCCCGGGAGTTCGGGCTGCGGGTCTGCCTGGCCGCGCACGCCCCCGCCGAGGGGGCCGTCACGGTGGCGGGTCTGCTGGCCGGCGCCGAGGGCCCGGGCCGGGACGCGGACGGGCAGTTCGCGCTGGACCTGCTGATCGTGCTGGACGCCCCGCAGCTGGACGTGGAGACGGCCGCCGCGCTGGTGGAGTCCGTGCCCGACGGGGCGCGCCTGGTGCTGTCCGGCGACCCCGCGGTGCTCGGCTCCGCCGGGCCCGGCCGGGTCTTCGGCGATGTGCTCGCGGCGCGCGCCTGCCCGCAGCTCGTCTCCCGGATCCCGGACCCGGGCCCGATCGGCGAGCTGGTGTCGGGGATCGGCGTCGGGGAGCTGTACCAGGTCGAGGCCCCCGGCAAGGAGGTCGTCATCGTCCCGGTCCGCGACGCCGGGGAGGCCGTGCACCGCACCGTGCAGCTGGTGGCCGAGTCGGTGCCCCGCGCCTTCGGCATCCCGGCGGACGCCGTCCAGGTGATCACCCCGGGCCACGGTGGCCCGGCGGGCACCCGCGCGCTCAACGCCGCCCTCAAGGAGCGTCTGAACCCGGGCCCCGGCCGGTTCGGCGGCTTCGACCCCGGTGACCGGGTGGTCCACGTGCCCTCCGCCGGGCGGGCGCTGCCGGCCCGGGTGCTGTCGGCCGACGCGCAGGGGCTGCACCTGGCCGCGGCCGCGGGCGCGCGGATCGTCGTACCGAAGGAGCGGGTGGAGTCGCAGGTGCGGCACGGCTGGGCCGTGACGGCGCACCAGGCCGTCGGTTCGCGCTGGCCCGCGGCGGTCGTCGTGCTGCCCGGGGACGCGGCTCAGGCCCTGTCCCGGGACTGGGTGTACACGGCTTTCGGCCGGGCCGAGCGGCACCTCTCGGTGGTGCACGGGGTGGACCAGGCCCTGCCGCGCGCGGTCGCGGAGGTCCCGGCGAAGCCCCGTACGACCCGGCTGACGGGTCTGCTGAGGGCCCTCGTCGCCTCGGCGTCGGCGGCGCAGCCCGAGTAGCGGACGCGCGCGGCCCCCGTCCCGGGTGGGACGGGGGCCGCGGTGCGTTCCGGCTCGGTACGAGGTCTCGCGCGGGCCGGGATCAGGCCGTCGTCAGGCCCCGCTCGGCCGGCGCGCCGTCCCCGGCCTCGTCGTCGGCCTCGCCCTCGTCGTCGTCCTCGTCGAAGACCGAGCTGACGTCGAAGCGGTGCATGACGTCCTGCGGATCGATGTGCCCGAAGGGCGAACCGAGCCACTCCCCCGGTTCCGCGACCTCCTCGGAGGCGGCGATCCACAGGGTGGAATCGCCCTCCTCCAGCCCGAAGTCCTTGGCCCGGGAGGCGATTTCATCGGGCTCGTACTCGCCGAAGAGCACGCCGAGCGCGTCGGCGGTGCCGCCGTCGTGGCCGAGGTCGGCCTCGCGGTCGTGCGCGACGACGCGTTCGGCCTGGGCGATCAGGCGCGCCGGTTCGACGACGGCGTAGTCGCGGCGGATGAGCACGCTGAAGGCGGCGGGTTCGGCGGGACCGGTGTACGGAAGCCCGTCCTCGGGAGTGGGGATCTCGAAGGGGGTGACCTCGTCGTAACGGTCGTAGAGGAGCTCGTCGTACTCCTCGGCGGCGGCGGCGAGTTCGTTGAACGCGGCGTATACGTCCGGATCATCGTCCCCGATCCTGCTCTCGACCGCGGCGAGGTGACGGTCGAGCGCGGCCTTGACCGCCTCGGCGGCGGCGCGTACCTCGGCAACAGTGGGCAGAGCGGCATCAGACATAGTGCAGACGCTATCCGTAGCGGGGCTCTCACGGCACAATAGATGCGATGCCGGAATACGAATTTGTCGACTTGTACGTGCCCCGCGGGGTTCCACGTCAGGAAACGACCCGCCTGCTGACCGAACACGCCGAGTACGGGCACTGGGAGCTCGACCGGCTGACCCTGCTTCGGGACGGCAGTCGCCGCGTGCGACTGCGCCGCCGGATCATCCGTCAGGTCCGCGCGACCTGGTGACGCGGCCCCGGGGGCGGGGACCCGCGTCGTGAGGAACCGTCAGGCCCTGTCGTGGGCCCGGCGGCAGAGCACGGTGCCGGCCGCCTGCATGCCCGCGGCCGGGGGCACGGGGGCGGTGCGGACAGCACCGGAGCCCGTGCGGGCCCGCGCGGGGCCCGTTGAAACCGGACAGCCCCGGAGCGCTGGAATGCGCTCCGGGGCCGCGGACTTCAGATACGTCAGGCGTTGACGCAGGTGTTGCCGAAGGCCGGGTTCAGCAGGCCGATCACGGAGATCGTGTTACCGCAGACGTTCACGGGAACGTGGACCGGAACCTGGACGACGTTGCCGGACAGGACACCGGGCGAACCGATGGCCGCACCCTGGGCACCAGCGTCGGCGACGGCCAGACCCGCACCCGCGAGAACCAGACCACCGGTGACAGCCGCAGCGGCGGCAACCTTCTTGAGCATTGTTCCTCCTAGTAGGCAAGCGCGGTCCCAGCCGCGGACCGCACCACCTGTAACGAGGAGGGATCACCGGGGCTACGAGCGTATGAGCGCATTCACTCTTCTCAGTGGTTTCCGCACACCTTCCCGATTCCCAGGCGTTAGGTACGCCCCACCCGCGCCGCCGCCCGCCTCAGGACTCGTCGATGAACCGGTCGAGCACCCGGACGCCGAACTTCAGACCCTCCACCGGCACCCGCTCGTCCACGCCGTGGAACATCCCGGCGAAGTCCAGCTCCGGCGGGAGCTGGAGCGGGGCGAAGCCGAAGCAGCGGATGCCGAGGTCGTCGAAGGACTTGGCGTCCGTGCCGCCGGAGAGCATGTACGGGACCGCGCGGGCGATCGGGTCGTGCGCCTTCAGGGCGGTCTGCATGGCGTCCACGAGCTTGCCGTCGAAGCCCGTCTCCAGGGCCTTGTCCGCGTGGACGTCCTCGCGCTTCACGCGCGGACCGAGGATCCGGTCGAGGTCGGCGAAGAACTCCTCCTCGTAGCCGGGCAGGAAGCGCCCGTCCACGTGGGCGGTGGCCTGGCCGGGGATGACGTTCACCTTGTAGCCGGCGCCGAGCATGGTCGGGGCGGCGGAGTTGCGCAGGGTCGCGCCGACCATCTTGGCGATGCCGCCGAGCTTGGCGAGCGTGGCGTCCATGTCGTCCGGGTCGAGCGGGGTGCCCAGGGCGTCCGAGAGCTCGTCCAGGAAGTGCCGGACGGTCTTGGTGACCCGGACCGGCCAGGTGTGGCGGCCCAGGCGGCCGACGGCCTCGCAGAGCTCGGTGATGGCGTTGTCGTTGTTGGTCATGGATCCGTGGCCGGCGGTGCCCTCCACCGTCAGGCGCATCCAGTGCATGCCCTTCTGGGCGGTCTCCACCAGGTACAGCCGCAGGTTCTCGTTCACCGTGAAGGAGAAGCCGCCGACCTCGCCGATCGCCTCCGTGACCCCCTCGAACAGGCCGGGGTGCTTGTCGACGAGGTACCGGGCGCCGTAGGTGCCGCCCGCCTCCTCGTCCGCGAGGAAGGCCAGCACGATGTCGCGCGGGGGCTTGCGGCCGCTGCGCATGCGGTCGCGTACGACGGCCAGCGTCATCGCGTCCATGTCCTTCATGTCGACCGCGCCGCGGCCCCACAGGCAGCCGTCGGCGATCTCGCCCGCGAAGGGGTCGTAGGTCCAGTCGGCGGCATTGGCCGGAACCACGTCGGTGTGCCCGTGGATCAGCAGGGCCGGCCGCGAGGGGTCCTCGCCCTCGATCCGCGCCACGGTCGAGGCGCGCCCCTTGTGCGATTCGAAGATCTGCGGCTCCAGCCCGACCTCGGCGAGCTGCTCGGCGACCCACTCGGCCGCCTTGCGCTCGCCGGGCCCGGAGTGGTCCCCGTAGTTGCTGGTATCGATCCGGATGAGGTCCCGGCAGAGGTCGACGACCTCGTCCTCGCCGGTGACGGTCCTGCCCGCGCCCGATTCGCTCACGCTGATTCCTCCCACTGATCAGTTCCGAACTGCCTCCATCCTCGCGCCCCGGGGCGCTTCGCCCAAGGGCGATCCCCGGCCGCCGGGGGGTGTGATCGAGGACCCCGGAATGTTTGGTAATGTTTTCCACGTCGGAACGGCCCGCGAGGGACGCGAGACAGACACCTTGTCCGGGTGGCGGAATGGCAGACGCGCTAGCTTGAGGTGCTAGTGCCCTTTATCGGGCGTGGGGGTTCAAGTCCCCCCTCGGACACCAAGCGAAAACCCCACTTCACGTGGGGTTTTCTGCGTTTGGCGGCACCATCGGCGCGGAGCGTCCCGGTGGGCGGTACGGGATATTCTGTCCGGGTGAACGAGAATCCTCCCCCTTGCCCGAAATGTTCCTGCGCCTACACCTACGAGATGAACGCGCTCGTGGTGTGCCCCGAGTGCGGTCACGAGTGGGTGCCCGCCGAGGACGGCGCCGAGGGCGGCGGGGACGCCGGTGAGCGGGTCGTGAAGGACGCCGTCGGGAACGTGCTGAACGACGGCGACACCGTGACCGTCGTCAAGGCGCTCAAGGTCAAGGGCAGCCCCTCCGGGATCAAGGCCGGCACCAAGGTGCGCGGCATCCGGCTGATCGACGGGGTCGACGGGCACGACATCGACTGCAGGATCGACGGGTTCGGGGCCATGCAGCTGAAGTCGAGCGTGGTCAAGAAGGCCTGAGCCGCGTAGCGGACGTACGGAGAGGGGCCCCGCCGCGGCGGGGCCCCTCTCCTCTGTCGTACGTGCGGTACGGGTCAGCCGCGCGGGGCCGGGACCGCGGTCCCCCCGGCCGACTCCGCCGCCTGGTCGAGGCGGAAGGCCTCGTTGCCCAGACCGATGCGGGCGTGCACCGCGGGGCGGCGGGAGCGCAGGAAGAGCCCGTACGCCAGGCCCACCACGGCGGCGGCCGCGATGATGCCGGGCAGGGCCCAGCTCAGCGCGGAGCCCTCCGCGGCGCCGACCAGGACGCCGAAGTCCTTGACCGTGTAGACGGCGATGGCGAGCAGGGCGAGGCCGGCGAGGCCCGCCGCGCCGAGCCGCCAGACCTGGGCGCCGGCGGTGCCGCGGCGCACGAAGAAGGCGATGACCGCGAAGGAGGCGGTGGCCATGAGGAGGGTCACGCCGAGGGCGCCGACGCTGCCCATCCAGGTGAACAGGTGCAGGACGGGCACGGTGGGGTCGCCGGCCGGCGTGTCGTCGGTGAAGGCGAAGGCCAGGACGACCACGACGGAGATCACGGTCTGCAGGAGCGAGCCGGTGGCGGGGGCGCCGGTGCCCGCGTTGGTGCGGCCGAAGGCGGCCGGGAGCAGGCCCTCGCGGCCCATCGCGAAGGCGTAGCGGGAGACCACGTTGTGGAAGCTGAGCATCGCCGCGAACATGCCGGACACGAAGAGGACGTGCAGGACGTCGGTGAAGGTGGTGCCCAGGCGGCTCTCGGTGAGCTGGAAGAGCAGGCCGGGGCCGGCTTCGGCGGAGGCCTTGACCACCTCGCCGGGGCCGGTGGCCACCGACAGGGCCCAGGCGCTGAGGGCGAAGAACAGGGCGACGAAGCCGACGGCGAGGAACATCACCCGGGAGACGACGATGTGCGGCTTGCTGGTCTCCTCGGCGTACACCGGGGACTGCTCGAAGCCGACGAAGGCGGCGATGCAGAAGCACAGGGCGGTGCCGAGGCCCGCGCCGGTGAGGGTCCCGGGGTCGAAGGCGTGCAGCGAGAGGCCCTCCGGGCCGGGCTTGCCGAGGGCGGCGACGTCGAAGACGACGACGAGGAGCACCTCGATGAGCAGGAGGACGCCGAGGACCTTGGCGTTGAGGTCGATCTTCAGCCAGCCGAGCGCACCGGTCAGGACGACGGCGGCCAGGGCCGGTATCCACCAGGCGAGTTCGGTGTCGAGGTAGGTGGCGAAGAGGCCGGAGATCTCGAAGCCGAGGATGCCGTAGACGCCGACCTGCATGGCGCTGTAGGCGACGAGGGCGACGAACGAGGCGCCGGCGCCGGCGGTGGGGCCCAGTCCGCGCGCGATGTAGGCGTAGAAGGCGCCGGCGTTGTGGACGTGCCGGCTCATCTCGGCGTAGCCGACGCTGAAGAGGGCGAGGACCGCGCCGAGGATCACGAACAGCAGGGGCTGTCCGACGATGCCCATGACCCCGAAGGTGGTGGGCATGACGCCGGCGACGACCATCAGGGGCGCGCTCGCGGCGAGCACGGAGAGCAGCAGGCCGGCGGTGCCGAGGCGGTCGGCGCGCAGGGCGCGGTCCTGGCCCTTGTACGTACGGATCTCGGCCTGGCCGGCCGGATCGGTGAGCGTGGTGGATCTGCCCGTCGGCATGGCGGGGTGTCCTTTCGGGGCGGGGACTGGGCGGTCAGGCGGTGCCGAGCGCGGCGCTGCGTGCGGCGAGGAAGGCCTTGTGCGGGTCGCGGTCCGGGTAGGACCAGGGGGCCTGGGTGGCGTGGCTGCCGATGCGCTGGAAGAGCGCGGCGGCCTCGGCGGGGCGGCCCTCGCAGAGCTTGGCGTGGGCGAGGAAGTTGAGGTCCACCCGGTTGCGGGGGTGGTCCTCGCGCTCCCACTCCAGCCACCAGTCGAAGGCGGAGCGCAGAACCTGGCGGGCGCGGCGGCCGGACCAGTGCTCGGCTCCGGCGTCCGGGCCGTGGCCCTGCCCGGCGGCGAGGACGCGGTAGCGCTCGGCGTGGGCGATGACGGGGAGGACGGCGAGCGGGGAGTCGGCCGGGGACTCCTCGGCGGCCCAGGCGGCGAAGTCGTAGACCTCGTGGAGGGGGTCGCTGCCGGCGGCCGGGGACCGCTCGGCCAGCCGGGAGACCATCAGGTGGTGGGCGTGGTGGTGCTCGCGGTGGCGGGCGCGGACCTGGTCGAAGTGGCGGCTGAACTCCTCCTCGGTGCCGAAGGCGCGGGTGAGCAGCAGCAGGCCGAGCCAGGGGGTGGGGTCGGCCGGGAGCAGGGCCGCGGCGCGGCGGCAGGCTTCGTCGGCGGCCTCGGGCGTGCCCTTGCGGCGCAGGGCGCCGAAGACCGACGCACAGGCGAGGAGGGTGATGGCGTCGGCGCTCTCCGGTTCGGCGAGGAGCCATTCGCGCGCCCACGCGGTCGCCGCCGGGGTTTCGGCGAGGACCACGAGCCGGTGTCCGCGGCGGTCCCAGTCGTCTCCCGTGGCGACGAGCAGGGAGCGGGCCTTGGCCCAGCGGCCCTGGGTGAACTGGGCGCGGACGTCGACGAGTTCCGTGTCGCAGAGGGCGGGGTCGAAGAGCTGGGCGTCCCGCTTGCGGGCGCGGCCGAGGGGCGGCGGAGGGGGCGGCATCCGCGGGTTTCCCTCCAGGACGCGGGCAGTTGGACGGTGTGGCCGGAAGATCACGCACAGCAAAGCGGTACGCACAGCTCCGCGTCAAGGTCCAGTCCACCGCGTGGCTCGTTTCAACTGGTGTTCCGGGCGGATGAGTTGCTGCGGTTGTTCCGGTTCGCGACAGGTTGTCGGCGGGCCGCGCACCCGTACGGTCCGGTTCGCGCGCAGGACCGTAGGCCGGCCGCCATGACGGCCTACGAGGATCTTCCGCCCCTCGCGTTCGCCTTCCCGGGTCCGCTGCGGGACAGGCTGGTGGCGGCGGTGCTGAGCGGTGCCGGGACCACGACCACGACCGTCCTGGCCGACTACGCGGCGGCGGGGGATCCGCTGCCCGTGGCGGGCGAGCGGATGGTGGTCATCGACTCCGCCGGGCAACCGGTGGGTGTCCTGGAGGTGACGGACGTACGGGTCCTGCGGCTGGCGGACGTGGACCTGCGGCACGCGCTGGACGAGGGCGAGGGGTACGCGTCAGTGGCCGAATGGCGCTCCGGCCACGAGGCCTTCCGGCACGGCCCGCAACTGCGCGAGGCCCTCGGCGATCCGAGCTTCACGGTCGGCGACGACACCCCGGTCGTGGCGGAGCGGTTCCGGCTGGTGACCCGGCTGCCCTGAGCGCGGCCGGGTCCGACGACGGCAGGGCCCGGACCGCGCATCGCGGTCCGGGCCCTGTCCGGTGCTGCGCCGCCCTGGGGCGGCGGTGGCTCAGCTCTGTGCGGTGGCGTCGCCCGGCTGCGCGGAGGCCTCGGCCGCGCCGTCGCCGGCGCCCGCCTTCTCGCGCATCTTGCGCAGCAGCTCGGCCTTCCGGTCGGCCGCGCCGCTGCGGTCGAGGTTGCGGTGCGGGCCGTTGTTCTGGCGTTCGGCGCGGGACTGGCGCTTGCGCTGGCCGCCGCCCTGGCCCACGGGGTTGTTGATGTTCTTGCTGACGGTCATGACAAAGACGGTACCCCGTCCCGTCGGCCCCGCGGACCAGCCCTTGTCCCGCCCCGGCCGCAGCCGGCCCCGGCGGCGGCCGGGACGCGGCGCCGTAGCCGACGTCGGCGCCGGCTACGGCTACGGCTACGGCTACGGCTACGGCTACGGCCTAGGAGACGGCCTAGGAGACGGCTGCCGCCGCCGCGCGGCCGGCCGCGCGGCCCGAGAAGACGCAGCCGCCGAGGAAGGTGCCCTCCAGGGCCCGGTAGCCGTGGACGCCGCCTCCGCCGAAGCCGGCCGCCTCGCCCGCCGCGTACAGACCGGGCAGGGGTTCTCCCGTGGCGGTCAGGACGCGGGAGGAGAGGTCGGTCTCCAGGCCGCCCAGGGACTTGCGGGTCAGGATCGAGAGCCGGACGGCGATCAGCGGGCCCGCCGCGGGATCCAGGATCCGGTGCGGGGCGGCGGTGCGGATCAGTTTGTCGCCGAGGTACTTGCGGGCGCCGTGGATCGCGGTGACCTGGAGGTCCTTGGTGAAGGGGTTGGCGATCTCCCGGTCACGGGCGACGATCTCCCGGCGGACGGTCTCCTCGTCGAGGAGTCCGTCCTTGGTGATCGCGTTCATGCCGCGCACCAGCGCGGAGAGGTCCTTCTCGACGACGAAGTCCGCGCCGTTGTCCATGAACGCCTTCACCGGTCCCGGGACGGCCTGGCGCGCCCGGTCGATGACCCCGCGGACGGACTTGCCCGTCAGGTCCGGGTTCTGCTCGGAGCCGGAGAGACCGAACTCCTTGCCGATGATGCGCTGGTTGAGGACGAACCAGGTGTGGTCGTGGCCGGTCTTCATGATGTGGTCGAGGGTGCCGAGGGTGTCGAAGCCCGGGAAGAGCGGGACGGGCAGCCGCTTGCCGGTGGCGTCCAGCCAGAGCGAGGAGGGGCCGGGCAGGATGCGTATGCCGTGCTTGGACCAGATCGGGTTCCAGTTCTCGATGCCCTCGGTGTAGTGCCACATCCGGTCCTTGTTGATGTGGCTGGCGCCCGCCTCCTCCGCGATGCCGAGCATCAGTCCGTCCACGTGGGCCGGGACCCCGGAGAGCAGCCGCGCGGGCGGGGTGCCGAGGCGGGCCGGCCACTGGGCCCGTACGAGGTCGTGGTTGCCGCCGATGCCGCCGCTGGTCACGATCACGGCCTGGGCGCGCAGGGAGAACTCCCCGGTGACCTCGCGGCCGCTCGCGGCGCCGCGGACGGCGTCGGAGGGGGCCAGGACCTCGCCGGTCACGGTGTCGAGGGTGCCCGCCGTACGGGAGAGCCCGGTGACCCGGTGGCGGAAGCGCAGCTGGACCAGCCCGCGGGCCACCCCGGCCCGTACCCGGCGCTCGAAGGGTGCCACGAGGCCGGGGCCGGTGCCCCAGGTGATGTGGAAGCGGGGCACGGAGTTGCCGTGGCCGTTCGCGTCGTAGCCGCCGCGTTCCGCCCAGCCGACGACGGGGAAGAAGCGGACGCCCTGGGCGTGCAGCCAGGGGCGCTTCTCGCCGGCCGCGAAGTCCACGTAGGCCTCGGCCCAGCGGCGCGGCCAGGCGTCCTCCTCGCGGTCGAAGCCGGCGGTGCCGGCCCAGTCCTGGAGGGCCAGCTCGCGGGTGTCCTTGATCCGCATGCGGCGCTGCTCGGGCGAGTCGACGAAGAACAGGCCGCCGAAGGACCAGTGGGCCTGGCCTCCGATGGACTGCTCGGGCTCCTGGTCGAGCAGGATGACCTTGCGGCCGGCGTCGACGAGCTCGGCGGTGGCCACGAGGCCCGCGAGCCCGGCCCCGATCACGATCACGTCTGCGTCGTCACTCATGTGGAAACCCGTCCTCCGTCGGTGGTGGGGCGATCCTTTGCTACGGAGCGGTAACCAGTCAACAGGCACGGAAGGATCACGGGATGAACGCGGCCGACGAGGTACTGGACGTGGTGGACCGGCAGGACCGGGTGACGGGGCGCGCCCCGCGGGGCGAGGTGTACGGGGCCGGGCTGATCCACCGCTGCGTGTTCGTGCTGGCGCGGGACGGGGAGGGCCGCATCTTCACGCACCGGCGGACGGATTCGAAGCTGGTCTTCCCCTCGTCCTACGACATGTTCGTGGGCGGGGTGGTCGGCGCCGGCGAGAGCTACCCGGAGGCCGCCCTGCGGGAGGCGGAGGAGGAGCTGGGCGTGGCCGGGCTGGGGCAGCCCGAGCCGCTGTTCAAGTTCCTGTACGAGGGCCCGGGCGGGGCCTGGTGGAGCTACGTGCACGAGGTCCGCTGCGAACTGCCGGTCCGGCCGCAGGCCTCCGAGGTGGCCTGGCACGCGTGGCTCACCGAGGAGGAGGTGGTGCGGCGGGTCTCGGACGGCTCGTGGCCGTGGGTGCCGGACGGGCTGGAGGCGTACCGCAGGCTGCGGGAGTTCCGCGGATCGGCTCCGGGGGCCGCCTGAGCTGGACACCAGTAGATTGGGCGGGTGATCGACTTCGTCAAGGACGTGCGGCTGTGGTTCGCGCCGGCTCGGGTGAGGGACGAGGGCGAGACCCCCGACTACCGCTTCTCGCTGGCCAACGAGCGGACCTTCCTGGCGTGGATCAGGACCGCCCTGGCCCTGATCGGCGGCGGGTTCGCCGTGGACCAGTTCCTGCCCGACCTGCGGTGGGGGGTGCGCGTGGCGATGGCCTTCGCGCTGCTCGCGGTGGGCGCGGCCTGCTCGCTGCGCGCGGTGAACCACTGGGTGCGGTGCGAGCGGGCCATGCGGCGCGGTGAGGACCTGCCCATGTCGCGGTTCCCGGTGGTGCTGAGCCTGGGGGTGGGGCTGGTCGCGGTGGCGATGGTGGTGGTCGTCCTGCTGGGCTGGACGAAGGGGCGGTGACGGGGCGGTGAGCGCTTCGGCCGACGCCGCCGACCGCGAGGGCCCCGGCGGCCGCGACGCGGGGCTGCAGCCCGAGCGGACCCGGCTCGCGTGGCGGCGTACGACGCTGTCCTGCGCGGTGGTGGCCGTCCTGGCGCTGCGCCAGGCCCTGCACGGGTCCGGCTCCCTGCTGTCCGTGTCCGGGGTCGCGGTGATCGCGCTGCTCTGGGTGGCCTTCACGGGGGTGGCGCACCGGCGGGTGCGGGAGCTGGCGGCGGCGCGGCCGGCCGGGCTCGCGGTGGGCGCGGCGCTGGCCGCGACGGCGTGCACGGTGGGCCTGGCGGTGTTCGCGATGGCGCTCATCGTCTGAGCCGACCGGCGGATCGGCGGACCGGATGTTCAGCGGACCGGCGGATCGGCAGACCGGCCGATGAACCGATGGTCCGGCTTGTGACGCCACCCGGGTGCGCAGCGGACACAAGGGGCGATCCGGGTCGTACCGCACTAGCGTCGGCGCCATGACGACTCTGCACCAGGAACACCCCGCCCAGGAGCACGCCCACGCCCACGGTCCGGACTGCGGCCACCGGGCGGTCGCGCACGGCGACCACGTCGACTACGCGCACGACGGCCATCTGCACCGCGAGCACTCCGGGCACTGGGACGAATGCGAGCCCGCGGGGCACGCCCCGCACGCCTCCCACGAGCACGCCCACGGCGCGGACTGCGGTCACGACGCGGTCCCGCACGGGGACCACGTCGACTACCTGCACGACGGGCACCGGCACGCGGAGCACGACGGACACTACGACGACCACTGACCACTGACCGCTGACCTCCGAACTCCCCTCCCCCTCCCCCCGGGGCGCCGTGACTGGCAGGATGCCAGGCGCCCGCCACAGCGTCCCCGGGGAGAGCGCCGATGCCCGCCGAAGAGCCGTACCTCGTCCAGCCCGCGCCCGGTGTCCACGCCTACGTGCAGCCGGACGGCGGCTGGTGTCTGAACAACGCCGGCTTCGTGACCGGCGGCGGCCGGACGCTGCTCGTCGACACGGCGGCCACCGAGCGGCGGGCCCTGGCCCTGCGCGCGGCGGTCCTGGCCGCCGGGGCGCCGCTCCCCCGCACGGTGGTCAACACCCACCACCACGGCGACCACACCTACGGCAACGGCGTGTTCGCCCCGGAGGCGCTGGTCCTGGCGCACGAGAACGCGCGCTCCGAGCAGATCGCCGCCGGCCGGCAGCTGGAACTGATCTGGCCGGCCACCGACTTCGGCTCGCTGGACCTCACCGCGCCCGATCTGACGTACAACGACCGGATGACGCTGCACGTCGGGGAGACCGAGGTACGGGTCCTGCATCCGGGCGTCGCGCACACCACGGGCGATTCCCTCGTGTGGCTGCCCGGGCAGCGGGTCGTCTTCACGGGCGACCTGGTCTTCGCGCAGGGCACGCCGTTCCTGGCGATGGGTTCGCTGGCCGGTTCGCTGCGGGCGCTGGAGCTGCTGCGCTCGCTGGACGCGGAGACGGTGGTCCCGGGGCACGGCCCGCTGACGGATCCCGGCGCGTACGAGACCACCGAGCGCTATCTGCGGTACGTGGCCGAGCTCGCCCGGGAGGGCGTCGCGAAGGGGCTGACCCCGCTGGAGGCGGCCCGGCAGGCCGATCTCGGGGAGTTCGCCGCCTGGCGGGAGAGCGAGCGGCTGGTGGCCAACCTGCACCGGGCCTACGCGGAACTGGCCGGGGAGCCCGAGGGGGCGCCCCTGGACATCCTGGCGGTGCTGCGGGACATGACCGTGATGAACGGCGGGACGCCGATCCTCTGCCACGCCTGATCCGGACCGCGCGCTTCCGTTTCCCCTCACCCACTGGACGGCATACCGACTGGTCGGCATGATGGTGCGCGTCCGTTCCGTCGTCGCCCACTCAGCACGGAGGCGCACACCATGACCTCACCCCCCTCCCCCGCCCCCGACGGCCCGCGAGGGCTCGATCTGGAGCGGCTGCGCAGCCATCTCGACCGGGCGCTGCCGGGCCTGGTGGCCGGGCCGCTGACCGGCCGGCTGATCGAGGGCGGCCGCTCGAACCTCACGTACGAGGTGGGCGACGGGAGCTCGCGGTGGGTGGTGCGCCGGCCGCCGCTGGGGCACGTACTGGCCACCGCGCACGACATGCGGCGCGAGCACCGGGTCATCGCGGCGCTGCACGGCACCGCGGTGCCGGTGCCCGAGCCGCTGCTGCTGTGCGAGGACGAGGCCGTGCTGGGGGCGCCGTTCTACGTGATGGAGTACGTGGACGGGGTGCCGTTCCGCACGGCCGGGCAGCTCGCCGCACTGGGCCCCGAGCGGACCCGGAGCGTGGTGCTGGGCCTGGTGGACACCCTGGTCGACCTGCACGCGGTGGACCCTGAGGCGGTGGGCCTGGGCGACTTCGGCCGGCCCGAGGGGTTCCTGGACCGGCAGCTGCGCCGCTGGGGCAAGCAGCTCGCGGCCTCCCGGGGGCGGGAGCTCGCCGGGATCGACGAGCTGCACGGGGCCCTCGGGCGCGCCCTGCCCGTCTCCCCCGCGCCCACGGTGGTGCACGGGGACTTCCGGCTGGACAACGTGCTGGTCGCGGGCACCGCGTCCGGCACCGATGAGATCCGCGCGGTGCTGGACTGGGAGATGTCCACGCTCGGCGATCCGCTGACGGACCTCGGGCTGCTGGTGATGTACAGCTCCGACCTGGGGCTGGCGGACTCGCCGGTCAGCACGACCAGCGGGGCCCCCGGCCATCCGGCGCCCGCCGAGCTGATCGAGCGGTACGCGGCCCGCTCGGGCCGGGACGCCTCGCAGGTCGCCTGGTACACGGCCTTCGCCTGGTTCAAGCTCGCGGTGATCCTCGAGGGCATCCACTACCGCTTCACGCTCGGGCAGACCGTCGGCGCGGGTTTCGACCGGATCGGCGAACTGGTCCCGGTCTTCATCGAGCACGGCCTGACCACACTCCGGCAACCGCACGAAGGCTGAGGAACCCCTGATGGACTTCGCATTCGACGCCCGCACCGAGGAACTCCGCGGACGGCTCCTGGCGTTCATGGAGGAGTACGTCTTCCCGGCGGAACCCGTCGCCGCCGAGCAGCGCGCGCGGCTGGCCTCGCCCTGGGACACCCCGGCCGTGTTCGGTGAGCTGAAGGCCGAGGCGCGCCGCCAGGGGCTGTGGAACCTCTTCCTGCCCGACGCCGCGTACGGCGCGGGGCTGACCAACCTCCAGTACGCCCCGCTCGCCGAGATCACCGGCCGCAGCCCGCACCTGGCGCCGACCGCGACGAACTGCGCGGCTCCGGACACCGGGAACATGGAGCTGCTCGCGCAGTTCGGGAACGAGGAGCAGAAGAAGCAGTGGCTGGAGCCGCTGCTGGCCGGGGAGATCCGGTCCGCGTTCGCGATGACCGAGCCGGAGGTGGCCTCCTCGGACGCCACGAACATCGAGACCCGCATCGAGCGGTCCGCGGCCGGCGACGAGTACGTGATCACGGGCCGCAAGTGGTTCATCTCCGGGGCCATGAACCCGGACTGCAAGATCTTCATCGTCATGGGCAAGACCGACCCCGGGGGCGCCGACCCGCGCCGCCAGCAGTCCATGGTCCTGGTCCCCCGGGACACTCCGGGGGTCGAGATCCGGCGCGCGATGACGGTGTACGGGTACGAGGACCACGACCACGGCGGTCACGCCGAGGTCGTCTTCGACGGAGCCCGGGTGCCGGCGGGGAACCTGATCGGCGAGGAGGGCGGCGGCTTCGCCATCGCACAGGCCCGGCTCGGGCCGGGGCGGATCCACCACTGCATGCGGCTCATCGGCATGGCGGAGCGGGCCATCGAGCTGATGTGCCGGCGCGCGGTGGGCCGCAGCGCCTTCGGCAAGGAGCTGGCCGCGCAGGGCGTCGTACAGAACTGGATCGCGGACGCCCGGGTCACCGTGGAGCAGCTGCGGCTGCTGGTGCTGAAGACGGCCTGGCTGATGGACACGGCCGGCAACCGGGGTGCGCACACCGAGATCCAGGCCATCAAGATCGCGACCCCGCGGGCCGTGGTGCGGATCCTGGACGACGCGGTGCAGCTGCACGGCGCCGGCGGGGTGAGCCAGGACTTCCCGCTGGCCGAGCTGTGGGCCGCGGCGCGGACGCTGCGGCTGGCGGACGGGCCGGACGAGGTGCACCAGCGCTCGCTGGCGCACCGGGAGCTGAAGCGGTACCGGTAGCCCCGCCGGCTTTCCGCGGGCGTGGCAGGGGACTTCGGACCCTCGGGGGCGGACCTTCGATGGTCCAGACCACTGGGGAAGTCCGATATATTCGAGATGTCCCCTTACTGAAAGTGCCCCCTGCCATGCCCAGCTCCACCCTGGCCCCCGCCGCCGCGCCGCGGACCACCGCCTCCCCCGCCACCGCGCCGCGCGCCCTGGCCAACCCCGGCCCGCTCGGCCTGGCGGCTTTCGCCCTCACCACCTTCGTGCTCAGCCTCTTCAACTCGGGGCTGATCTCGAACGCCGCGCTCAGCGCCGTGGTCCTGCCGCTGGCGCTGTTCTACGGCGGCCTCGCGCAGTTCGTCGCGGGCCTGATGGAGTTCCGCCGCGGCAACACCTTCGGGACCACGGCGTTCGTCTCCTACGGCGCGTTCTGGATGTCCTTCGCCGGCTACGTGAAGTTCGTCGTCCCCACGCTGCCGGCCGACCAGGCGCACGTGGCGACCGGCTGGTTCCTCGTGGCCTGGTTCATCTTCACCGCGTACATGTCGATCGCCGCCATGAAGCTGGACATCGCGCACCGGGTGCTGTTCGTCTCGCTGGCGCTGACCTTCCTGTTCCTCGCCCTCGGCGACCTGGCGCAGAGCACGGGGCTGGGCCACACCGGCGGCTTCCTCGGACTCTTCACCGCGGGCGTCGCCTGGTACATCTCCTTCGCCGTGGTGGCCAAGGAGACCTGGGGCCGCGAGGTCGCACCGCTCGGCTAGGACCGCTCGGCGGCCATCGGCGCGGACGCGGGCATCGACTCGGGCATCGACTCGGACACGGGCACCGGATCGGACGCCGTCACCGTGCGGCCCGCCGCCGCCTCGATGACCTCGTCCAGCACGTCACGGGACCGGACCAGATCGGCGATCAGCCGGTCGATCCGGTCCCGTTCCGTTGTCAGCTCGGCGACCAGGGCCGGCGTGGCCCGGACGTTCGGCCCGCCGTCCGTGTCGCGCATGCAGGGCAGGATCTGCCCGATCTTCGTGCTGTGCAGCCCGGCCGCGTAGAGCTCCTGGATCCGGATGACCCGGTCCACCGCCCGCTCCGTGTAGTCGCGGTGGCCGCCGGGCGTCCGGTCGGAGACCAGCAGTCCCTGGGTCTCGTAGTACCGCAGCGAACGCTCGCTGACCCCGGTGCGCGCCGCCAGTTCGCCGATCCTCATGCCCCGCCCCCGCCGTGTCCGCCGTTTCCGGACTTGAATCTGACGCCAATGTCAGGTTTTAGGTTACGGGCATGACGAACACGGAGCAGTTCCTTCCCACCGGTTCCCGCCTCTTCGAGCCCGCCGCCCTCGGCGGACTCGCACTCCCCAACCGCCTGGTGATGGCGCCCCTGACCCGCAACCGGGCGGGCGCCGACGGAGTCCCCGGGCAGCTGATGGCCGTCCACTACGCCCAGCGCGCCACGGCCGGCCTGATCATCGCCGAGGGCACCGCGCCGAGCGCCGTGGGGCAGGCCTACCCGAACATCCCCGGCATCCACACCGCGGAGCAGATCGCCGGCTGGCGCCGCGTCACCGACGCGGTGCGGGCGGGGGCCGACGGCCGGGGCGGCGGCGCGGCGATGTTCCTCCAGATCGAACACGGCGGCCGGGTCGGCCACCCCGACACCAGCGGCCACGTACCGCTCGCGCCCTCCGCCGTACGGCTGCCCGAGCAGCTGCAGACGCCCGGCGGGCTGCGGGACGCCGCCGTTCCGCGCACGATGACGGCCGAGGACATCCGGGCCGCGATCGCCGACTTCCAGACCGCCGCCCGCAATGCCGTGGAGGCCGGGTTCGCGGGGGTGGAGGTGCACGCCGCCAACGGTTTCCTGCCCCACCAGTTCCTGGCGCGGAACACCAACCTGCGCACCGACGCGTGGGGCGGCCCGGTGGAGAACCGGATCCGGTTCACCGTCGAGGTGGTCCGGGCCGTCGCCGAGGCCATCGGCCGGGAGCGGGTCGGCGTACGGATCTCGCCCGCGGTGGCGGTCAACGGCATCGAGGAGGGCGACACCGACGCGATCTACCCGGCGCTGCTGGCGGCCCTGGCGGAGATCGGCCCGGTCTACCTCCACGTCCTCTACGCCGGCGAGCAGCGGGACCGCTTCCGGGAGCACCGCACGGCATGGCCGGGCACGCTGATCGCCAACCAGATGCTCTCCCGGGAGCAGTTCGCGGCCGACGGCGGCAAGAGCGTCGCCGAGGCGCTCCTGGCCGAGGGCGCCGACCTCGTCGCGCTGGGCCGGGGCTTCCTCGCCAACCCCGACTTCGTGGAGCGGCTGCGCGTGAACGCCCCGCTCAACGAGATCCGCTCCGAGTTCCTGATGCACGTACAGGGGGCGGAGGGGTACAACGACTATCCCGTGCTGGCCCCTACGGGCGCAGTGCCCGCATCAGCAGGTCCGCGAGGTGGTCGGCTACCTGCTGCGGTGTGAGCGGGCCGTCCTCGCGGTACCAGGTCGACAGGTGGTGGACGGAGCCGAAGTGGTAGTCCACCACCAGGTCGGCGGGGGTGGCGTCGGAGAAGACCCCGGAGCGCTGGCCCTCCTCGACCAGGGCGCGGAAGCGCTCGTGGTAGCGCCGGCGCTCCGAGCGGACCTGCTTGAACTTCTCCGGGCTCAGCTGGTGCATGGACCGGAAGAAGATCGCCGCGTCGTCCAGGTTCTCGATCGTGGTGACCACCACGTCGGCGGCTGCGGCGCGCAGCCGCTCCTCCACCGGGGCGTCGGAACCGGCCACCGCGTCGAGCCGCTGCTGCTGGAGCCGCAGCATGCGCGCGTACACCTCGTGCAGCAGATCGTCCTTGGAGCCGAAGTAGTGGTAGAGCGCGCCCTTGGTGACCCCGGCCGCCTCGACGATCTCCTGGACCGAGGTGCGGTCGTAGCCGCGTTCGGCGAACAGCCTGGTCGCGACGGCGAGCAGCCGGCGCGGTACCGGGGCCTCGTGCGCCCCGACGGTCTCCGTCGTGGTCCTGGCGGCCATGGCTGTCGCCTCCCTTTCGTGGTCCTCGCGTGTACGGATCCGCTGACGTGGTCCGGCTGTTTCAGCCGTGGTCGCGTTCCCGTAGTTCCCGTCGCAGGATCTTGCCACTGGTCGTCTTCGGAAGGACAGGCAGGATCTCCACCCGGCGCGGGTATTTGTACGCGGCGAGGCGCTCGGCGCAGTACGCCGAGAGCTCCTCCGGACCGGTTTCGGCTCCGGGGCGCAGGCTGACGTAGGCCTTCACGCTCTCCCCGCGGTAGGGGTCCGGGATGCCGACTACGGCCGCCTCGCGCACGGCGGGGTGGGTGTAGAGCACGTCCTCCACCTCGCGCGGCCAGACCTTGAAGCCGGAGGCGTTGATCATGTCCTTCTTGCGGTCGACCACGTAGAGCCAGCCCTCGGGGTCCATGAACCCGACGTCCCCGGTGCGCAGTTCGCCGTCCGGGAAGGCCTTGGCGGTGTCGGCGGGCAGGCCCCAGTAGCCGGGGACGACCTGGGGTCCGCGCACGGCGATCTCCCCGGTCTCCCCGAAGGGGACCTCGGCGCCGCTCTCGTCGAGGATCCGTACGAGGGTGTCGGCGCCGGGCACGCCCACGGAGAGGGTGCCCGAGGCCGGGTCGACGGGGGCCTCGCGGTGCACGGGCACGGAGGCGCAGGGGGCGGTGCACTCGGTGAGGCCGTAGCCGTTGCGCAGGTAGAAGCCGTAGGCGGCGCGCAGCCGTTCGACCAGGGCGGGCGGCAGCGGGGCGCCGCCGGAGGAGAGCACCTGGAACGAGGCGAAGTGGTCCGGGGTGGCCCCGGGGTGCGCGGCGAGCGCCATGAAGGCGGTGGCCGGGCCCACGGTGTAGGCGGGGCGGTGTTCGAGGAAGGCGTCGAGGACGGCCCCGGCGTCGAAGCGGTGGGCGAGGACCAGGGTGCCGGCGTTGGTGAAGCAGGCGGCGAGCTCGCAGACCATGCCGGTGATGTGGAAGAGCGGGGCGAGCGCGAAGTAGCCGGCGCCTTCGGGGAGGGGGTGGCCGGTCACCTGGCGGACGGCGTTGTGGGTGAGGGCGCCGTGCGGGTTCATCGCGCCCTTGGGGGTGCCGCTGGTGCCGGAGGTGTAGCTGATGAGGGCGGTGTCGGCGGCCGTGAGCTCCGGGTCGGGCGGGGCGGGGTGGCCCTGGTGGGCCACGGCGAGGAGATCGGCGGGGGCTGCCCGGTGGGGCTCCGGCGGCGCGTCGGTGATTCCGGGCGCCCCGCCTGCGCGCGGCTCCGCGTGGCGGAACCCTGTGGGGGCGCTGCCGGGCGCGGGGAAGATCCGGGGGTCGTCGCGGGTCTGGAAGTCCGTGTCGTGCGCCGTCAGGGCGACCCGTACGCCCGTCCCCCGTACCGTCCCGCCCAGGTACGCCTCCCAGGCGCGGGCCTCGCAGACCAGGGCGGTGGCCCCGGAGTCGCGCAGGACGTGGCCGGTCTCGCCGGACTTGTACATGGGGTTGATCGGCACCACGACCGCCCCGGCCTTCCAGGCGGCCAGGACGGCGAGCACGAAGTGCGGGGTGTTCTGGAGCATGACCGCGACCCGGTCCCCGCGATGGATGCCTTCGGCGGCGAGGTGGCCGGCGAGGGAGTCGGAGAGGGCGTCGGCCTCGGCGTAGCTGAGGCGGCCGTCGAAGTAGGCGAGCGCGGTGCGGCCGGGGGCGCGGGCGACGGCGGCGCGGAAGGCGTGCAGCACGCTGGGCGGAGGCGCGATCGGGGCCCGCTGGACGGGGGTGAGCAGGCCCAGCCAGGGCTTGGCGGCGTAGGGGGAGGCCGGGGGCACGGGCTGCGGCGGGGTCGGGGTCGCGGGGACCGGCTGCGGCGGGGTCGGGGGGACCGGCGGGGTCGGGGGCGTGGCGTCCGTGGCGCCTGGCGTCACCGGGTCTCCCACGTGCGCTGGAGGTGGTTCATGCCGCCGAGCCAGCGGTCCGGGTCGGTCGCGCGGGCCGCGTAGAAGTCCGCGACCTCGGGGTGCGGGAGGATCAAGAACCGGCCCTTCTCCATGCCGTCGAACAGTGCGTCCGCGACCGCTTCGGGCTCGATCGCGGTCGGCGCGAGGACCAGCTCCCCCGCCGATCCGGCCGCGGTGAGCATGTCGGTCCGGACCCCCTGCGGGCAGATGGCGTGGACCTGGAGCCCGCGGTGGCGGTAGGTCAGCGAGAGCCATTCCGCGAAGGCGAGCGCGCCGTGCTTGGTGACACTGTACGGGGCCGCTCCGATCATGGTCAGCAGACCGGCGGCCGAGACGGTGGACACGAACCGGCCGCTCCCGCGCTCCAGCCAGTCGGGCAGCAGCAGCCGGGCGGCGCGGACGTGGGCCATGACGTTGGTGTCCCAGGCCGCCTCCCAGACGGCCTCGTCGGCGAAGGCGTCGCCGCCGGAGGCGAGGCCGGCGTTGGCGCAGTAGACGTCCACGGTGCCGCCGAGCGCCTCGCGGGCCTGCTCGGCCACGGCCGAGGCGTCGCCGGGCACGGCCACGGCGCGGGCGCCGATGGCCCGCGCGACCGAGGCGGCCTTGGCGGGGTCGAGGTCGTTGACCGCCACGGTCGCCCCCTCGGCGGCGAAGCGGTGGGCGAGGGCGGCGCCGATGCCGCCGCCCGCGCCGGTGACGACGACTCGCTGGTCCTGGAACGCGTTCACGGGTCCGCCCTTCGGGTGGTGGTGCCTGGGTGCCCCGGTGGCCGCGCGCCTTGCCCGCGCCCGCCGGAACACGGGCAGACTAACCAGTCGGTATGTCCCGGTGGAAGGGTGCGGAGCCCTACTTTGGCGCGATGACGCTGTCGCGACGCGGGTTGCTGGGTCTGGCCGGGGCGGCGGGCGCCGCGGGCGCCCTGGGAGCGGGAGCCCCGGGGGCCGGAGCCCCGGGGGCGCGGGCGGCGGTCGCGGCCGGGGCCGGCGGCCGGGTGCGGACCGGGTTCGAGCGGCTCGCCGCGGACGGGTACGCCGTCCTGGCCGGGCAGCGGGTCGGGGTGGTCACCAACCCGACGGGCGTCACCGCGGACGCCCGCCACCTGGTCGACGTACTGCATGCGGACGAACGTGTGAACCTGGTCGCGGTGTTCGGGCCCGAGCACGGTTTCCGGGGCACGGCCCAGGCGGGCGGCTCGGAGGGGGCCGGGCGGGATCCGGCGACCGGGCTGCCCGTGCACGACACGTACGGCAAGAGCGGGCAGGGTCTCGCGGACGTGTTCACGGCGGCCGGGATCGACACCGTCGTCTTCGACATCCAGGACGTCGGCGCCCGCTTCTACACCTACATCTGGACCCTCTACGACTGCATGCGCGCCGCCGCCCTCGCCGGGAAGGCGGTGGTGGTGCTGGACCGGCCCAACCCGGTCGGCGCCCGGCGGGCGGCCGGGCCCGTCCTGCAGCGCCCGTACGCGAGCTTCGTGGGCCGGGAGCCGATCGCGCTGGCGCACGGGATGACGGCGGGCGAGCTGGCGGGGCTCTTCGCGGGCGAGTTCCTGCGGGGCGCCGGCGCCGCCCCGCGGCTGGAGGTCGTACGGATGGCCGGATGGCGGCGGGAGTCCTTCTTCGAGGAGACCGGGCTGCCCTGGGTGCCGCCGAGCCCGAACATGCCGACGCCGGCCACGGCCCTGGCGTACGCCGGGACCTGCCTGTTCGAGGGGACGAACCTGTCGGAGGGGCGCGGCACCACCACCCCCTTCGAGCTGCTCGGCGCGGAGGGGCTGGACCGGCGGTGGGCGGAGGCGGCGAACGCGCTGGAGCTGCCGGGGGTCTGGTTCCGGGAGGCCTATTTCACGCCTTCCTTCTCCAAGTACTCCGGGAAGACCTGCGGCGGGGTCCGGCTGCTCGTCCACGACCGGGAGGCCTTCGATCCGGTACGGGCCGGGATCGGGCTGCTGGTCACCGCGCGGCGGGTGTGGAGCGGCTTCGCGTGGCGTTCGGACCAGTGGATCGACCGGCTGACGGGCTCGGACCGGGTCCGCCGGACGATCGACGCGGGGGCGGGCGTGGAGGAGGTCGCGGGCGACTGGGCGGCCGGGCTCGCGGAGTTCGCGGCGGTGCGGGAGGCGTACCTGCTGTATCCGTGAACCCGCCTGCTGTATCCGTGAACCGGTGGGTGCGCAGGGGCTGGCCGGGCGGCCCGTTCCGCAGGATGCTGCGGGCAGGGACACGGCGTGGAGGGGGGCGTCATGGTGCACATCGGCGGGGCGGTGCCCGCGGGAGCCACGGGGGCGGCGGCGGGGATCGGGCCCCGGCCGTACGTGGAGCTGACCTTCGACGCGCAGGGCGACGCGGGCCCCGGCGCCCGGGAGGCGGTCTTCGGGATCGAGGCCACGGACCTGCTGGTCTTCGCCCACGGATGGAACTCCGACCGGTCCACCGCCATCCGGCTCTTCGACCGGTTCTACGCCCCCTTCGCGGATCTGGTGGGGACCGGGGTGCGGCTGGGGTACGTGGGGGTCGTGTGGCCCTCGATCCGGTTCTCCGACGAGCCGATACCCGACTTCGACGCCCGCGACGCCGTGGGCGGAGCGGCGGAGGCGGGCCGGCCCGGGCACGGCACGGCCCTGGACCCGGTCACCCGGAGGGCGCTCGGCGCGTTCTGGCCGGGCCGCGGGGCGGAGCTGGACCGGATCGCCGAGCTGCTGGAGGAACGGCCCGTGCACGACGGCGGCTTCACCGAGTTCGGCGCGCTCGTACGGGAGCTGGCCGGCGTGGACGGAGTCGGCACGGGCGACGATCTGGCGGCGGCCTTCGCCCCGCGCGAGGTGCCGGACTTCCTCAGCGGGGACGTCCTGCGGGTGTGCCGGGAGTTCACCGACGCCCTGGCCGAGGCGGGCGCCACGTTCCCCGGGGATCTGCGGGAGCCGCGGGACTCCCGCGTCTCCTCCCCCGTCTCCTCCCCCGGCTTCTCGGCCGGCGCCGGGGTGCGCACGCTCTGGAACGGCGCCAAGGAGATGCTGCGCCAGGCCACGTACTACCAGATGAAGGCACGGGCCGGAGTGGTCGGCGAGCACGGCCTCGGGCCGCTGCTGGCGGAGCTGGCCGGCCGCCGCCCGGCCCTGCGGGTGCACCTCATCGGCCACAGCTTCGGCGGCCGGGTGGTCTCCTTCGCGCTGCGCGCTCTGCCGTCCGGGGCACGGAACGTGAAGTCCCTGACCGTCCTCCAAGGAGCCTTCTCCCACTACGCGTTCGCCGACAGCCTGCCGCACGACCGGGGACGCGGGGGCGCCCTGCGCGGACTGCAGGACAGGATCGACGGACCGCTGACGGCCTGCCACTCCCCCTACGACTCCTCCCTCAAGGTGTTCTATCCGCTGGCCTCCCGGATGGCCGGCGATTCGGCCGGTCTGCTCGGTTTCGACGAGCGGTGGGGCGCGATCGGGCACGACGGGGTACGGGGGGTGCCGGGAAGCCCCCGGCTGACCCTGGACGCGGCGCTGCGGGGCGGCCTTCCCCCCACGGGCTGCGTGAGCGTGGACGCGGGCTCCGTGGTCCGCCGCGGCGGGGCCCCCTCGGGGGCGCACAGCGACATCTGCCACGAGGAACTGGCCCGGCTGGTGGTGGTCGCGGGGCGCATGGGGCGCTGAGTTCCGGCCATGTGCCACCCGTACGCCTCGACCGCCCCCGCATGCGCCCGCACCTGGCCGGGCATGTTGGCACACGGCGCCGGTCTGTGGGGAACACAGCGCGGCGGGCACGGCGCCCGGTGCTGGGCGCTCGGCGGAGGTGAAGGTGTGATGGCGGGATTCCGGAGTCTGGCCCATCAGGTGCGCGATGCGCGCAACGACAGGGCCCTGCGGCGCCACTCGCTGCGCCGGTGCCTGGAGCGGTTCGCCCCGTACGGGCACCGCGCGACGTGGTGGCACCTGTGCGACCGGCACGGGATCGGCCCCGAGGACCGGGCGGCGGACCCGTCGCGGCTGGTGGCGGCGCTGGAGGAGCTGGAGGAGGCGCGGGCGGTCTGGCTGGCGTACGAGCGGCAGTTCGCGGAGCGCCGGCGCCGCGAGAAGCACGACGGACTGCGGCGCCCCGAGTGGGCCTGGGGCGGCAGCGGGGACGCGGTCGTCCGGTGCGCCGATCCGGGCGTGCGGCCGCAGGGAGCGCTCGGCGAGGTACTGAGACGGCTGGTCGAGGCGCTGGAGTCGGAGCCCGGTACGGGATGCCCCGTGTGCGGGGCGCGGGAGCTGCACTGGCCGGTGGCGGCGGCCGCCGGGTGCTCGGCCGCCGGGGCCGCGGCCGCCGGGTGGGCGTGGGACGGGCCGGTGTGCGCGGGCTGCGGAATCGTGGTGCCCAGACCGGCGCTCGCGGACACGGCACTGCACCGGGCCGATCTGGCGGGTGCGGCGTGAACGGGGCGGGAGCCGGGGCCGGCGCGGGAGGCGCGGCCGGTGCGGGAGCCGGGGCGGAGGCGGGTGCTGGGCCGACTCTGGTGGTGTCGCTGAACGGGTCCCGGGGCGCCGCCGACGGGGCGGCCGTCCCCATGAGCCCCGAGGACCTGGTGGAGGCCGCGCTGGCGGCCGTGGCCGCCGGGGCCCGGGAGGTAGTGGTGCATGCGCGCACCCCGTGCGGCCGCGAGAGCCTCTCGCCCCGGGTGGTCGGACCGCTGCTGGAGGCCCTGCGCGCAGCGGGCCTCGGGGGCGGGGGCTCGGGCGTGCCCGTGGGTGTGGCCGTGAGCGTGGGATCCGAGCCGGATCACGCCGGGCGCCTCGCGCGGGTGCGGAGCTGGACGGTGCTGCCCGACCGGGCGGTGGTGCGGTTCGCGGAGCCCGGGGCCCCGGAGCTCGCCGAGGCATTGCTGGAGCGCGGGGTGGCGGTGGACGCGGAGGTCCCGGTGGGCGGGGATCCCGGCCCGCCCGCGCGGTTCCTCGCCTGGCCGGTACGGGATCCCGCGCGGGTCCGGCTCGCCGCCGAGCTGGGCTCCGCCGGCCCGGGGCCGGTCGCCGAGCTGCTGCGGCGGCTGCCGCCGGTGCCGCTGCTGCTGTTCGGGCGGGAGGCGGCGGCCTGGCCGGCGCTGCGGCTGGCCGCACGGTACGGCGCCGGTGCGCGGATCGGCGTAGGAGACGTGCTGCACCTGCCGGACGGGCGGGTGGCGCGGTCGAACGCCGAACTCGTCGACGCGGCGGCAGACATGGCTCAGCAGGTCACAACAGCCGCGAGCCGGTGAGGCGTTCGCCGAAGACGTCGTCGGGGTTGGAGAGCGCGCAGTTCTCCAGGGACAGGCATCCGCAGCCGATGCAGTCGGTCAAATGGTCGCGCAGCCGCCCGAGTTGGGCTATGCGCTGATCGAGCTCGGTGCGCCAGCTCTCGGAAAGCCGGGCCCAGTCCTCGCGGTTGGGGGTGCGGCCTTCGGGGAGCTGGGCGAGTGCGTCACGGATGCTGGCGAGCGGGATGCCGACGCGCTGGGCGGCCCGCACGAACGCCACGCGGCGCAGCGCGTCGCGGGTGTAGCGGCGCTGGTTGCCGGAGGTGCGGCGGCTGCTGATCAGGCCCTTGGCCTCGTAGAAGTGCAGGGCGGAGACGGCCGCGCCGCTGCGGGCGGACAGCTGGCCGACGGTGAGTTCGTGGACCTTCTCGGGAATCTGCGGCACACCGCCGAGGGTAATCGGCCGGGCGGGGATTCGGAGTCGGGCACGTCGCCGGCGGTCGTTGACAGATCCATGACGGTCCCAGCATGCTGAGCAAGCGCTTATTCGCCAGGGAGAGGTACGGGTATGTCCGAGCCGAGGATCTTCACGTCCGCCGAGGAGCTCACCGCCGGGATCGGCGCACCGCTCGGCCCGAGCGACTGGCTGGAGGTGGACCAGAAGCGGATCGACCTCTTCGCGGACGCCACCGGCGACCACCAGTGGATCCACGTGGACCCGGAGCGGGCGGCGTCCGGCCCCTTCGGCTCGACGATCGCGCACGGATACCTCACGCTGTCGCTGCTGCCGAGCCTGGTGCCGCAGATCATGCGGGTCGAGGGCATGCGGATGGGCATCAACTACGGGGTCGACAAGGTGCGTTTCCCCGCGCCGGTGCCGGTCGGTTCACGGCTGCGCGCGACCGCGCTGATCACCGAGGTCGTGGAGGCGGGCGGCGGCGTCCAGGTGTCGGCCACCGTGACCGTCGAGCGCGAGGGCGGCGAGAAGCCGGTGTGCGTGGCGCAGTCGGTGTCCCGCTACTACTTCTGATCCGCTCGCGGCCCGGCAGGGCCCACCATGCGGAGCACGAGACCGGCGTAGAGCGCGCCGACCTCGTCGGGCGTGCGGCTGCCGTCCGCGCTGAACCAGCGGGCGACGTCGATGCAGAGCGACAGCACGGCGAGGGTGGTGCCGGGGACGTCGGGGACGAAGAACTCCCCGGCCTCGACGCCGTCGGCGAGGATGCGGCGGATCGCCGCGTCGCTCCGCCTGCGCAGGGCCACGATCTCGGAGCGGTGCTCCGGAGCGAGAGCGTCGAGCTCGTACTGGACCACGCGCGCGGTGGTGTGGTGGGCGGCGTGCCACCGCACGAAGGACCGTACGGCCGCGTCGAGCCGGTCGGCGGCGCTGCCGGGCCCAGAGGCGGCGGTGTCCAGGATCTCCAGGGCCTTGTCGTGGCCGATCCTGCTGATCCGGTGGAGCAGCTCTTCCTTGGTCTTGTAGTGGATGTAGAGCGCGGCGGGGCTCATGCCGGCCCGTCCCGCGATGTCACGCGTGGTGGTGGCGTGGTACCCGCGCTCCGCGAAGGCCTCCACGGCGGCGACGAGCAGCCGCCGCGCGGCGTCGGGGGTGACCTCCGACCACGGCCGGTAGCCGCCGATCTCCTCCACGCTGTCCATCGCTCGCCCACCCTCTTCGGTCCGTAGGAACGAACAACACCTTACCGGAGGGTGAGCAAGCGCTTAGCGATCCTGCGGGGCGGGCTGCTTCGGGGTGGCGAAGGGGTCGTAGCTGGTCATGATCTTCTCCATCCGGGCCTGGTCGACCCGGCTGACGATCTGGGTGACCTCCTGCCGGTCGCGGATCACCTTGGCGAGGGTGAAGGCCGAGGTGGTGAGGTAGAGGACCGCGATGCCGAGGAAGGCGCGGACCCAGCCGTCGGCCTCCATGTTGTAGATCCCCAGGGAGACCGCGGCGATGGCGACGCCGAAGGAGGCCACGGCCTGGCCGTAGTAGGCCCCGGTGTTCTGCTGCTTGACCTGTGTCTCGTTCATGGGTCCAGCTTCGGGCGGGCCGGGCCGCGGCACATCCGCGCACGTACTCACGTACGTACTCAGACCGCCCTCAGGCAGCCGTCAGGCAGCCGTCAGAAGGCCGAAACCCCCGTGCGGGCACGGCCGATGAGGAGCTTCTGGATCTGGCTGGTGCCCTCGTACAGGGTCATCACGCGGGCGTCGCGCAGCAGCTTGCCGGCCGGGTACTCGTCGATGTAGCCGTACCCCCCGTGCACCTGGAGGGCGTTGCTCGCGGCGCGGACGGCGGCCTCCGAGGCGAAGAGCTTGGCGGTGGAGGACTCGGTGGCGAAGGGCAGCCCCCGGTCGATCAGATCGGCCACCCGCCAGGTCAGCAGCCGGGCCGCGTCGACGTCGACGGAGATGTCGGCGATCAGCTCCTGGACCAGCTGGTGGTGGGCGATCGGCTTGCCGAACTGCTCGCGCTGGGCCGCATAGGAGACCGCCGCGTCCAGCGCGGCCTGGGCGATGCCGACACAGCCCGCGGCGACGGACATCCGGCCCTTCGCGAGGGCCGACATGGCGACGGAGAAGCCCTTCCCCTCGGGGCCGAGCATCGCGGAGGCGGGCACGCGCACGCCGTCGAGGGCGAGTTCGGCGGTGGCCTGGCCGCGCAGGCCGAGCTTGCCGTGGATCTCGCGGCGGGTCAGACCGGGGGCGTCGGCGGGCACGAGGAAGGCGGAGATGCCGCGGTGGCCCGGGTCCTCGTTCGTGCGGGCGAAGAGGAGGACCACATCGGCCCAGGTGCCGTTGGTGATGAACATCTTGCTGCCGCTGATCACGTACGCGTCCCCGTCGCGCCGGGCGCGGGTGGTGAGGGCGGCGGCGTCGGAGCCGGTGCCGGGCTCGGTGAGCCCGAAGCAGCCGAGGGCCTCGCCGGAGCAGAGGCGGGGCAGCCAGGCACGCTTCTGCTCCTCGCTGCCCCAGGAGGCGACGGTCTTGGCGACCAGGCCCAGGGAGACGGAGACGATGCCGCGCACGGCGGAGTCCCCGCGGCCGAGCTCCTCGGTGACCAGCACGTAGGAGAGGTGGTCCCCGCCGGAGCCGCCGTACTCCTCGGGGACGGTCAGGCCGAGGAAGCCGACGGAGCCGAGCTTCTTCACGACGGCCCGGTCCACGCTCTCGGCGCGGTCCCAATCGGCCGCGTACGGGGCGATCTCGCGCTCGGTGAACGCGCGGGCGAGATCGCGGACGGCGGACTGCTCCTCGCTGAGCTCCAGATTCACCGGGCACCTCCGGGGTGGGGACGGGACCGGCCGGACCGGCCGGCCCGACCATTAATTACCACCGCTAGTTTAATTGTGGCAGGCCTTACTATGTGGCGCATGGCCAGACCGCGCAAGCCCCTGCTCAGCAGATCCCGCATCGTCGAGGCGGCGGGCGTCCTGGTGGACGGCGAGGGGCTGGAGGCCGTCTCGACGCGGCGGCTGGCGGCGGCGCTGGGCGTCAGCGGGCCGTCGCTGTACAACCACTTCCGCACGAAGGACGAGATCCTGGACGCGGTCGCGGACGCGGTGAGCGCGCGGGTCGACCTGTCGATGTTCGAGGCCGGGGACGGGCGGGAATGGCAGGTCGCGCTGCGCGACTGGGCGCACTCCTACCGGGCCGCGCTGTCCGACCATCCGAACATCGTGCCGGTGCTGGCGCGCGGACCGGGCCGCAGGCCGGCCGGCCTGCGGGTGGCGGACGCCGTCTTCGGGGCGATGACCGCGGCCGGCTGGCCCCCGGCGCAGGCGACCCGGATCGGCGCGCTGATGCGGTACTTCATCCTCGGCTCCGCGGTGGGTTCCTTCGCCCGGGGTTTCGTGGACGACGAGACGGCGTACGACCCGTCGGACTACCCGCACCTGGGCCAGGCCCACCTCCTGGCGGAGCGCCAGCAGGAGGTGGACGAGGGCGCCTTCGAAACGGGCCTGACGGCCCTGCTGGACGGCCTGGCCCTCCAGTACGCGGCCCTACGCGAAACCACCCCCTGACGCGGTGTGGCTTTCCAGCCGTCCGGCGCCTGAGGACCGGGGCCCGGGGCGCAGCCCCAGGGGGTCCGGGGCGCAGCCCCAGGGGGTCCGGGGCGCAGCCCCAGGGGGTCCGGGGCGCAGCCCCAGGGGGTCCGGGGCGCAGCCCCAGGGGGTCGTCCGGGGCGGAGCCCGGGACCCCTTCAGCCCGTCCGGCGCCTGAGGACCGGGGTCCGGGGCGGAGCCCCAGGGGTCCGGGCGCAGCCCGGTACCCCTCCTCAGCCCGTCCGGCGTTTGAGGACCGGGTCCGGGCAGCGCCCGGGGAACGGTGGAAGGGCGGGTAGGGGAACTCCGCCCCGCGCAGCGGCACACCCGCGGCCGGGGCTGCGGAGGCGCCAGGCCGCCGGACCGCCGGGCCGCCGGGCCGCCGGGCCGCTAGAAGATCACCAGCGAGCGGCCACCCTTGCCCGCCAGCATCGCGTCAAACGCCGCCGGGATCCCGTCAAGGGTGATCCGATCGGTGACGAGGCCCCCCAGATCGAGGCGCCCCGCGCGAACGTGCGCGGCGATCACCGGGAGGTCACGCGCGGGATCGCTGTTCCCGTACACGCAGCCCGTGAGGGTGCGCGCGAAGTGGAAGATCTCCAGGGCGTTGAAGGTGACCTGCTGCTCCTTGCCCCCGATGCCGACCACCGTCGTACGGCCGCCGCGCCGCGTGGACTCCCAGGCCGCCCGGATGCTCGCCGCCCGGCCCGCGCACTCGACGGCCACGTCCGCGCCGTGCCCGCCGGTGAGCGCGCGGATGTCCTTGGGGGTGGTCTCGGAGGCGAGGAGGAACTCCGTGGCCCCGGCCGCCCGGGCCAGCTCCTCCTTGTCCGGGGAGACGTCGACGGCCACGATCGGCCCCGCCATCGCGATCCGGGCCGCCTGGAGCGCGGCCAGCCCCACGCCGCCGGCCCCGAAGACGGCAACCGATTCGCCGGGACGGACCTGCGCGGCGTGGTGGACGGCTCCGTAGCCGGTGAGGACCGCGCAGCCGAGCAGCGCGGCCTCCGCGAGCGGGATCCCGGCGGGGGCGGGCAGCACGCAGTTGGCGGCGACGACCGTCTCCTCTGCGAAGGCGGCCACGTTCAGCCCGGGGTGCAGCTCGGCGCCGAGGGCGTCGTGGGCGTACACCGCCCCGACCCCGGTGAGCGCCTTGGCGCAGAGCCAGACCTCGCCGATCGAGCAGTGGTGGCACTGCCCGCAGGACGGGGCCCAGTTGAGCACCACCCCGTCGCCGGGGGCGACATGGGTGACGCCTTCGCCGACGGCGAGGACCGTTCCCGCGCCCTCGTGGCCGAGGACGGCGGGTACGGGGACCCGCATGGTGCCGTTGGTGAGGGAGAGGTCGGAGTGGCAGACCCCGGCGGCGGCGAGCCGCACCCGGACCTGGCCGGGGCCGGGTTCGGGCAGCACGATGTCCCGTATCTCCAGCGGGGCTCCGACGGCGGGCAGGATGGCGGCGCGGACCATGATCGTCGTCTCCGTGTCTGCGAGGTGTGAAAGAAGCGGGCCAGGGGGTGTCCGCACAGGAGCGCCGTGCGCCCGGAGGGCGGCGGGACTGTGCGGTCGCCCCCTAGAACTGCAGGGACTTGGTCTGGAGGTACTCGGCGAGGCCGTGCGGGCCCAGCTCGCGTCCCACACCCGACTTCTTGTACCCGCCGAAGGGCGCGAGCGGGTTGAAGCGGCCCCCGTTGATGTCCACCTGGCCGGTGTCCATCAGGCGCGCGAAGGCCACGGCCGTCTCCTCGTCCGCCGCCCAGACCGCCCCGCCCAGCCCGTAGTCAGTGCCGTTCGCGATGGCCAGGGCCTCGTCCTGGTCGGCGTAGGACAGGATCGACAGCACGGGGCCGAAGATCTCCTCCTGGGCGATGGTCATCCCGGGCGTGACGTCGGCGAAGACGGTCGGGGCGATGAAGTACCCCTGCTCGTGCGGGGCCTCGGGCCCGCCCGCGACGAGGCGCGCGCCCTCCTCGACGCCCTGGGTGATGAACCCGCGGACGCGGTCGCGCTGCTTGGCGCTGACGACCGGGCCGAGGCGGGTGCCCGGGTCGAGGGGGTCGCCGGAGGCGTACTTGGCCGCGGCGGCGGCCGCGAGGGAGACCGCCTCGTCGTACTCGTCCCGGTGGACGAGCATGCGGGTGAGCGCGTTGCAGCTCTGGCCGGCGTTGTTCATGACGTGGCCCACGCCCGCGGCGACGGCCTTGGCGAGGTCGGCGCCGGGCAGGATGACATTGGCCGATTTGCCGCCCAGTTCCAGGGCGACCCGCTTGACGGCGGCGCCGGCCGTGGCGCCGATCTGCTTGCCGACGGCGGTGGATCCGGTGAAGGAGACGAGGTCGACTCCCTCGTGCGCGGCCAGTGCCTGGCCGGTGACCGGTCCGGTGCCGGTCACCAGGTTGAAGACCCCGGCGGGGATCCCCGCCTCGTGCACGGCTTCGGCGAAGAGCTGCGCGGTCAGCGGGGTGTCCTCGGCGGGCTTGAGGACGATCGTGCAGCCTGCGGCGAGAGCGGGTGCCACCTTGGCAACGATCTGGTGCAGCGGGTAGTTCCAGGGGGTGATGGCCCCGACGACGCCGACCGGCTCCAGGAGCACGGTCGAGTTCCCGATCCGCTCCTCGAAGGCGTACGAGGCCCCGAGCTCGGCGTAGGAGGAGGCCACGGCGATCGGCGCCCCGACGTGGACCATCTCCGAGAACCCCAGCGGCGAGCCCAGCTCGGCGGTGATGGTCTCCGCCATCTCTCCCTTGCGGGCGACCAGTACGTCGCGCAGGGCCCCGATGAGGGCCGCCCGCTCGGCCGGAGCCGTGGCCGCCCAGGCGGGGAAGGCCGCGCGGGCCGCCCGTACGGCCGCGTCCACGTCCACGGCCGTACCGGCCGGGACCGAGGCGATGGGCCGCTCGTCGGCCGGGTTGAGGACCTCGATGCGGTCGTGGCCGAGGGCGGCCCGCCACTCGCCGCCGATGTACATCCCGTCATGGGCCTTCATGGCAATCCTCCCGAGCACGCGCGAACCTGACGTCGCCCACACCCTACAAACTAGCGCCGGTAGTTTTGTGCGCGCCAGGGGCGGGCGGGGTCAGATGATGCCGAAAAGCATCCCTGCCGCCAGGACCACCAGGGAGGTCAGGGCCGCCCATTTCACGGTGAACCGGGTGTGGTCGCCGAACTCGACCTTGGCCATGCCCACCAGGACGTAGACGGCCGGAACGAGCGGGCTCGACATGTGCAGGGCCTGCCCGACCAGGGAGGCGCGGGCGATTTCGAGCGGGGAGACCCCGTGGGCGGCGCCGGCCTCGGCGAGGACCGGCAGGACGCCGAAGTAGAAGCCGTCGTTGGACATGAAGTAGGTGAGGGGGAGGCTGAGCAGGCCCGTGACCAGGGCCATGTGCGGGCCCATGCCCTCGGGGACGGCCCCGACGAGCCAGTCGGCCATGTGCTTGACCATGCCGGTGCCGGTGAGGACACCGGTGAAGACGGCGGCGGCGAAGACCATTCCGGCGACGTTCAGGACGTTGTCGGCATGGGCGGCGATCCGGGCCTTCTGGTCCGGCATGTGGGGGAAGTTGACGGTGAGGGCGAGGGCGGCACCGAGGAGGAAGAGCACCGGGATCGGGAGCAGTTCCATGATCATGGCGGTGAGCAGGGCGACGGTGAGGCCCGCGTTGAACCAGTAGAGGCGGGGGCGCAGGGTCGCGCGGTGCGGGTCGAGCCCCTGGAAGCCGTCCCCGGCGGGGTCCTCGGCCGAGTCCCCGGCGGAGCCGGAGGCGGCGGAGCCGGAGGCGGCGGGGCCGGAGGCGGCCGGGCCGGAGGCGGCCGGGCCCGAGGGGGCGGAGCCGGTGGACGCGGAGCCCATGGAGGCGGAGCCGGTGGAGGCCGTGCCCGCGGTCCCGCCGGTGGACGGGCCCGTACCGGCCGTGACCAGCAGTTCCTCGGCCGGCTCCGCCGATCGCGCGGTGCCGCCGGGGAGGGTCAGCAGGCCGAGGCGGCGGCGCTCCTTGAGGCCGAGGACGTAGGCCAGGACGAACACGCAGAGCAGACCCGCCGCGAGCGCCGGGATCATCGGTACGAAGATGTCGCCCGCGTCCAGCTTGAGCGCGGTGGCGGCGCGGGCGGTGGGGCCGCCCCAGGGCAGGGTGTTCATGACGCCGTTGGCGGTGGCCGCGACACCGGTCATGACCACCAGGCTCATCCCGAGGCGCTTGTAGAGCGGGTACATCGCCGAGACGGTGATCATGAAGGTGGTCGAGCCGTCGCCGTCGAGCGAGACGACGGCGGCGAGGACGGCGGTGCCCACGACGACGCGCATCGGGTCGGCCCTGCAGAAGCGCAGGATGCCGCGGACGACCGGGTCGAAGAGGCCGACGTCGATCATCACGCCGAAGTAGACGATGGCGAACATCAGCATCGCGGCGGTCGGCGCGAGCTTGCCGACCCCATCGATGACGTAACCGCCGAGCTGCGCGCCCTGACCGGCGAACACGCAGAACAGCGCGGGGACGAGGACGAGCGCCGCGATGGGCGACATTTTCTTCAGCATGATCAGAACCAGGAAGGTCGCGATCATGGCGAAGCCGAGGAAGGTGAGCATGGGGGGGAACCTAGGTGCCTCCTCCGGGGCCCAACAAGACGTCCAAGCGTGAGCAATACGAGCAAAACCCCAGCTCAGGGGATGGGTGTCAGTTCGACGGGGAATCCGTTGAGCACGGCCGTCCCGGACAGCGGGTCCAGTCGGCTGCCGTCGAGGAGCTGGTTGACGTTGACTCCGGGCGCGGCCTCGGCCACCGACAGCCGGGTGCCGGGGCGGTCGTGGCCCCAGCCGTGCGGGAGGCTCACGACTCCGGCGCGCAGGGTGTCGGTGATCTCCACGGGAACCTCCAGGCTGCCCCCGTCGGCGGTGATGCGGGCCGGGCGCCCGTCGGTGAGGCCGAGCCGGGCGGCGTCGTCCGGGTGGACCTGGAGGGTGCAGCGGTTGGAACCTCCGGCGAGGGCCGGAACGTTGTGCATCCAGCTGTTGTTGGACCGCAGGTGGCGGCGGCCCACGAGCACCAGCGCGGCGGGGCGCTCGGTCAGCGTTGCGCGCAGCCTGGGGAGTTCGGCCGCGATCGGGTCCGGCAGGAGCTCCATCCTGCCGCTGCGCGTCTTGAGCAGGCCCGGGAGCCGGGGCCGCAGCGGGCCCAGGTCGATTCCGTGCGGGTGCGCGCGCAACCGCTCCAGCCCGAGGCCGCCCGGGACGCCGGGGTCCGGGACGCCAGGGTCCGGGATGCCAGGGTCCGGGACGCTGGAGTCCGGGACACCGATGTCCGGGACACCCGGGCCTCCCAGCCCGCCCGGGGTCCCGGGGTACTGGCGCGCCGCGCCGTCGGGCTCGCCCGCGCGGGTTCCCGTAGCGGCGCTCCCGGGCAGGTCCGCGGCCACGGCGAAGCGGTCTCCGTAGGGTCCCAGCCGGAGCATCAGGTCGAGGCGGCGCTCGGGGCCGCTGCCGCCCGTGAGCAGGCCGGCGAGGCGCGCCGGGTCCTGGCCGCGCAGGGGGGAGTCCGGGTCGGCGCACTCCCTGGCGAGGGTGCTCCCGATGGCCAGGTCGTCCACGGCGA
This sequence comes from Streptomyces sp. NPDC002104, assembly GCF_053593795.1. Classification (NCBI taxonomy): domain Bacteria; kingdom Bacillati; phylum Actinomycetota; class Actinomycetes; order Kitasatosporales; family Streptomycetaceae; genus Streptomyces; species Streptomyces sp. NPDC002104. The sequence goes on from NZ_JBSFDF010000010.1 coordinate 94,360, forward strand.
CCGGGTCGGTTCCGTGCATGCCGGAGACGGCGAGCACGAGACGGGCCTGGATCTCGCACTCGTCCATGCGCCCGTCCTCGAGCGGTACGGCGGGCGGTGAATAGCGGACCTGGTTGCGGATAGCGAAGGTGTTGAAGGAGAAGTCGAAGTGGGCGCTCTGCGAGGGCGGCGGCGGGGGCAGCACCACATGGGCGTGGCGCGAGGTCTCGTTGAGGTACGGGTCGACGCTGACCATGAAGTCGAGCCCGGCCAGGGCCGCGTCGAGGCGCCGGCCGTCGGGGGCGGACAGGACGGGGTTCGCCGCGATGGAGACGAGGGCCCGGATCCGCCCCTCCCCCGGGGTGTCGATCTCCTCGGCCAGGGCGGACAGCGGGAGTTCGGCCTTGGCCTCGGGGTGGCCGCTGACCCGGCTGTGCCAGCGGCCGAGGCCGAAGCCCTTGCCGGGTCCGGCCGGCCGGGGTGCGCGGTCGGTCGCGGACAGCGGGAACAGGGCCCCGCCCGGCCGGTCGAGATTGCCGGTCAGGACGTTCAGCACGTCGACCAGCCAGCTGGCGAGCGTGCCGTACTCCACGGTGCAGCTGCCGATCCGCCCGTAGACGGCGGCGGTCGGCGCGGCCGCGAGGTCCCGGGCGAGGGCGCGGATCTCCTCGGCCGTGAGGTCGCAGGCGGGGGCGACGGCCTCGGGAGTGAAACTACCGAGCGCCTCGCCGAGTTCCCCGATTCCCTGCGTGTGTTCCGCGAGCACGCCCGGATCGGTCAGCTCCTCGGCGAGCAGGGTGTGGGCCAGGGCCGCGAGCAGCAGGGCGTCGCTGCCGGGGCGGGGTGCGAGGTGGCGGTCGGCGAGCTTGGCGGTGCGGGTGCGGCGCGGGTCGACGACGACGAGGGTGCCGCCCCGTGCGCGCAGCGCCTTGAGCCGCCCGGGGAAGTCGGGTGCGGTGCACAGGGAGCCGTTGGACTCGACCGGGTTCGCCCCGAGGAGCAGGAGGAAGTCGGTGCGGTCGAGGTCCGGGACGGGGATGGCGAAGGGATCCCCGAAGAGCAGCCCGCTGGAGACGTGTTTGGGCATCTGGTCGAGGGTGCTGGCGGTGAAGAGGTTCCGGGTGCCGAGGGCCTTGAGGAGCAGCGGAGGGTAGAGCTGGCCCGCCATGGTGTGGACGTTCGGGTTGCCGAGGACGACGCCGACGGACTGCGGCCCGTACTCCCGCACGAGGGCGGGGACCGCGTCCGCGATGGCCTGGAAGGCCTCCTCCCAGGTGGCTTCGCGAAGCCGGCCGTCGCGCCGCACGAGGGGGGTCCGCAGCCGGTCCGGGTCGGCGTCGAGGCCGCCGAAGGCTGCGCCCTTGGGGCAGATGAAGCCGCGGCTGAACACGTCGTCGCGGTCCCCTCTGGCCCCGGTGACGGTGGTGCCCTCGATGGTGAGCGTGAGGCCGCAAGTGGCTTCGCAGAGGGGGCAGATGCGCAGGGCGGTGCGGGGCATGGGCCCTCCAGGGGCGGCAGGCTGCGGCACGGGACACGGCGAGGGGGACGGGCACGAGGCACGGGCGAGGGGCACGGGCGAGGGGCGCGGGGACGGGCACGAGGCACGGGCGAGGGGCACGGGGACCGACGGGGCACGGGGACGGATGGGGCACGGGCACGGGGCCCGCGCGAGCGGCACCGAGCATACCGACCGGTAGGCACGGTGGGGAGGGTCCGCGGCCGACGGAATCGGCGGGGCTCCTCCGCACGGGGCCGGACGGGCCGCCCACGGCCTCGGCCCACGGCCTCGGCGCACGGCCGCGCACGGCCTCCCCACACCCGATGCGCACGCCCTCCCGCCCCGGATGCGCATGCGCTCGCCGCCCGGCCGCGCATGCGCCCCCGTCACCCGCCCATCCCGGGCGTTCTCCCTGGTCAGCGGCACCCATTGGGCCTTCTGCTGACGCGTTTCAGCACCCTTGGTCGGGAAAGCACATTGCCCCTGGAGCCGGGCGGCGGATTGGATTGCCGGATGACATCCATGCTCGACGGCTGTACGCCCTGGCCCGAGGAATTCGTCGACTACTACTGGGCGTCCGGCCACTGGCGGGGCAGCACGCTGGACAACCTGCTGCGCGGCTGGGCCGTGCAGTTCGGGCCCCGGACCGCGCTCGTCCACGGCGACACCCGTGTCACGTACGCGGCCCTGAACCGCCGGGTGGGCCGGATGGCCGCCGGGTTCCGGCTGCGCGGCCTGCGGACCGGGCAGCGGGTCGTCGTCCAGCTGCCCGACGTACCCGAGCTCGTCGTCACCGTGTTCGCCCTGATGCGCGCCGGCGCGGTCCCCGTGCTCTGCCCGATCTCGCACCGTACGGACGAGGTGGCCCACGTCGTCCAGGTCTCCGAGGCCACCGGCTACATCGGCCCCGCGACGTACCGGGGCTTCGACCACACCGCGATGGCCGCCGACATCGCCGCCCGGGGGCCCTTCCTGCGCCGGGTGTTCACCTTCGAAGCACCGGGCGCCTCGGACCCGTACGGCGGTTTCGCCACCGACCCGTCGGGCTGCCACTACTTCCCGCTGCACACCCTCGACTCGCCGCCCGAGCCGGCGCTCGCGCTGACCGCCGGGCAGGTGGCGTTCTTCCTGCTCTCGGGCGCCGCCGGTGAGGCGCCCAGGCTGGTGCCGCGCACCCACAACGACTACGCCTACCAGGCGCGGGCCGCGGCCGAGCTGGTGTCGCTGACCCAGGACGACGTGTACCTCGCGGCGCTGCCCGGCGACCTCAACCTCGCCTTCGGCGGCCCCGGCATCATCGGCACGCTGACCGTCGGCGGCACCATCGTCCTGGTCGAGGACCCGGAGCCGGCCGCGCGCCTGGCGGCCGTCGAGCGCGAGCGGGTCACCGTGGCCGCGCTGACACCGGACACCGCCCGGCGCTGGCTCGACGCGCGTCCCGGGGCGGGGGCTGGGACGGAGGCCGGGGCCGGGACAGGAGCCGGGGCGCAGGCCGGGGCCCGGGCCGGGGCGGACGTGAGCAGCCTGCGGCTCGTACAGATCGGCGGCAGCACGCCGCCCCTGGACCGCGCGAGCGCCGAACGGGTGGCCGCCGAGTGGGGCTGCCGCCTCCAGCAGGCCTTCGGTACGGACGAGGGGCTCCTCACCCTCACCCGGCCCGGCGATCCGGACGAGACCGTGCTCACGACGCAGGGCCGTCCGCTCTCCCCCGACGACCAGATCCGCGTCGTCGACGCCGCCGGCGAGGAGGTGCCCGCCGGGGAGCCGGGCGAACTCCTGGCCCGAGGCCCGTACACCGCGCGCGGCTACTTCCGGTCGCCCGGCCTCAACGCGCGCTCCTTCACCGCCGACGGCTACCTGCGCACCGGCGTCCTCGCCCGGCGCACGCCCGACGGCAACCTGGTGGTGACCGGCCGGCTCGAACGCGTCGGGTGACGCGGCGGCGGCCTCCCCTGGCCCCGGAGAGGGAGGAGGGAGGCCGCCGTCAGTCCAGGACGCGCGCGAGGTAGGCGTGCATCATCGCCCGGGTTTCGGCGACGATGCCGGGGTCGCCGTCCGGGTCGTTGCGGAAGGCGAGCTGGATCAGGGCGTCCGTGGCCTCGACCGCGACCAGGACGGACCGTTCCAGGACGGCGTCCGTGGTGAGGGCGAGATGGGCGCCGAGCAGTTCGGTGAGGCGGACGGCGACCAGGTGGTTGGGGTCGGACGCGGGCCCCTCGGAAGGCGGCGCCGGCACCCCGAAGTCGACGAGGGCGAAGCCGGGCACGCTGCGCTTCATGACCAGGTACTCGTCCAGCACCGCGTCGACGACCGGACGCCAGTCGGTGTCCGGGAGGTCCGCGAGCCGCCGCTCGATGCCGTCGGCGTAGCGGTCGAGGTTGCGGTGGGCCAGGGCGATGGCCATGGCCCGCTTGTTGCCGAAGAACCGGTAGACCGAGCCGATCGGCACGCCGGCCCGCAGGGCCACGGCCCGGGTGCTGAGGTTCTCGTAGCCGGTCTCGTCGAGGAGTTCCGCACAGGCGTCGAGGATCCGGGCGAGGCGGTCGGCGCTGCGCTGCTGGATCGGCGTCCGGCGCAGGGGGTGGGCTGGGGGCACGGGGTCCATCATGCCGCTCCTGGGTTCACGGGTGGGCGGCGGTACCGGTTCGGCCGTGTCGGGCCGGCCTTCTCAGTTGAGCAGCAGGCTGAGGCCGCCGACCGTGTACGTGATCATCAGCGCGAGCAGCGGCAGTTGCCCGGCGACGGCTTTCGCGGGCGGGAAGAGGCGTACGGAGCGGTCGTGCGCGGCGATCACTCCGAGGACGTGGCCGGTCACGACGGCGATCACCTGGAGGGCGGCGAGACCGCCGGGACCCAAGGGGGACAAGGGTTCGGGGGCGTTGTCAGTGCCCACTGCCATGATGACTGTGCGTGGTCCTTCGGTCACCAGGAGGGAGAAGTAGTGGGCGACGAGATAGCCGAGGGCGATCGGTACGAGTGAGTGCGCGAAGGCGGTCAGCGGGCCGGGGTGCGGGCCGCAGACGAGGCGGGTGACCGCCGCGCAGAGGCAGTAGAGGGCGGCGACGAGTGTGATGGCTCCGAGCAGCCCGAGGGTGGCCGCCGCCGTGCGGCCGAGGGGGGAGGTCTGGATCGCGTTGATCCACGAGGGGTTGTCGGAGAAGCCGTCGTAGGCGGTGGATCCGAGCAGGACGCAGACGGTGGCGACGAGTCCGGGCCGCTCGGGCGTCGCGTCGAGTCCGTGGAAGGGGTTACGGAGGACGAGGCGGCCGTCGCTGCGGCGGCCGAGGGGGGAGAAGCGGGCCAGGAGGGCGGAGTACGCCTCGAAGGCGTCTCCATCGGCGAACCAGTCTTCGCCGTAGCGGGCGGCGAGCAGGAGCTGGACGGCGGCGTAGCCGGTCAGGGCGATCAGGAGGGTGGTGGTGGAGGCGGGATCGGGAGAGACGAGTTCGAGCCAGGTGAAGGCGAAGAGCCCGGCGGCGGCCGGCCATTGCCCGAGCCGGGCGGGGAGCGGGCGGTACGGGCGGGCCTTCGGCCCGGGGGACGGCGGGAGCGGGGGCTCCGGGCTGGCGGGATGCGGCACCCCGGCGGGGCGCGGGCTCCGGGAGGAGCGCGCGGCGGCAACGGCGGTCGCCGTACGGGATGTCCGGGCCGTACGGAGCCTCCGCACCAGCAGCACGAAGAGCCGGTGCACGGTGCGGAGCGGGTTGAGGAGGCGCCAGACGGGGCCGAGAAGGAGGGAGGCGGGGACGAGGCCGACCCAGAGCAGGACGTAGACGGCGCCGGGGGCGGGGTTGCGGGCGGGGTCGTCGGGGCCGAGGAGGAGGTGCAGGAGGACCGCGAGCGCGGCCGCGAGGCCGAGCCCGCGCAGGGCGGTGCGGGTGGCCGGCGCGTCGGCCACCCGCTGCAGCCCGGCGGGCAGCGCCAGGCCCGAGCGGTCGCCGCGGAATCGGGAGGCGGACCAGAGGAGACCCAGTGCGAGGAAGGAGACGAAGAGCGCGGTGAAGGCACCGGCGAAGGCGTAGAAGGGTGAGATCGGCAGATCGTGCTGCGAGCCGATCCCGTGCGCGAGCGAGGTGAACGGATCGGCCGGGCGAAGGACCACGCCCGGCCGGCCGATCCCCCCACCGAACACCCCGTACGGGAGAACCTGCCCCCCGAGCCCGCTCACCACCGAACCGCCGGGGCGGGAACCAGAGCCCGCCCCGGGGCCGGGGCCGGGGCCGGAGTCGGTGCCGGAGCCAGAGCTGGAGCCAGGGCAAGGACCAAGGCCGGGGCCGGGTCCGGGGCCGGGGCCCAGGCCAGGTCCGGGGCCCAAGCCAGGTCCGGGGCCTGGGCCAGGTCCGGGGCCTGGCCCAGGGTCTGGCCCAGGGCCCGCGCCCCGTTCGCAGCCGGCGTTCGACGCGGGGCAGGAGTCCGACCCGGGGTCGAGGCCGGGGCCGGAGCCAGGGCGGGGGCGGGGGCCGGAGCCAGGACCTGCGCCGGGGTCCAACCCAGGCCCCGCGCCCCCGTCGGAACCGGGGTCGGAGCCAGGGCCGAGGTCCCGCCCAGAACCCGCACCCATGTCGGAACCGGGGTCAAGGCCGGGGTCGAGGCCGGGGCCGGGGTCATCGGACGAGGAGCTGGGTCAGGACGAGGTCGGACTCGTGGGTCTCGACCTCGAAGAGGCCCGTGCGGTCGGCCGTCAGGATCAGGGTGGCCTCCTGGCCTGCCGGCAGGGCGAGTTCCTTGTCGAAGCCGTGGACGTGCAGGGTGTCCGCGCGGTCGCTGGTGACCCGCAGGGCCACGCGTTCGCCGCGCGTCACCTCCACCCGGCCCGGGGCCGGGCTGACCTTGCCGTCCTGCACGGTGATGGTCACCGTGCGGTCGGCCCGCTCCGCCTCCGGGGTCGCGGCCGGCGTGTGGGTGTGGGTGGGGGTGGATTGGGTTGCTCCGGCGATCAGTTGGAGCGTCGTCTCGACCGGTTTGCCCGCCACCGCCCAGGCCGTGTGGTCGTCCGCGTAGAGGCGGACGGTCAGGGAGTGCGTGCCCTCCGGCACCTGCGCGGCGGGCAGGTGGTACCAAGGGCCGTACAGGCGAGCCAGTTTGCGGCCGTCCAGCTCCAGATGCGCGTGGCCGGCACCTGGGAGGGCGGCGCCGCCGGTGCTGTCGGGGGTGAACTGGAAGTTCTTCAAAGCCAGTTGGAGGTTCCAGCCGTCCTCGGAGTCCGGTCGGGCGGTGAGCCGGACCTCCGGTGCGCCCTCGGCAGGGACCTCGCGTAGCCGGTGGCCCGCGCCGTCGTCGGCGGCGAGGAGGGTGCCGGCCGTTCCGGAGGCCTGCTCGTGGGTGGTGCCGGGCTTGTGGTGGGTGGTGGCCCGCCCATCGCAGCCCGTCGCCGCGCCGCCGGCGAGGAGCAGGGCCAGGGCGAGCAGCGCCGCCGCGCGGCCCGTCCGGCGGGACAGCGGGGACAGGCGGGACCGGCGGGGCGGCGTGCCGCAGACGTCGCACCAGGTCCGGCGTTCAGGGCGTCCGTCGCCCGGCTGGCCCGTCACGGCCGGTCTCCCCCGGCCGCGCCCCGCTCCCCGTCGGGGGCCGGACCGGGACGGCCGCCAGGGCCACTGCCGGAGCTACCACCGGGGCCGCCGGAGCCTCCCTCGGAACCGCCGCCGAAGCTGCCACCGGATCCTCCCCCGGGGCCGCCGGGGCCGCTGCCGGAGGCCCCGCCCAGGCTGCCACCGGGACCTCCCTCGGGACCGCCGCCGGAGACTCCGCCCGGGCGGATACCGGTGTGTCCCGCAGGACCGGCGCCCGGGCCGCCACCCGGACCGCCGCCGGAACCGAAGCCCGAACCTCCCTCGGGACCGGCCCCGGAAACTCCGCCCGGGTGGCCACCAGGGCCTCCCCCAGGACCGGTGCCCGGGCCGCCACCGGGACCGCCCCCGGAACCGAAGCCCGAACCTCCCTCGGGACCGCCGCCGGAGCCACCACCGGGGCCGCCGGAGCCTTCCCCGGGACCGCCGCCGAAGCTGCCACCGGCCCCTCCGCCGGGGCCGCCGGGACCGCTGCCGGAGGCCCCGCCCGGGCTGCCACCGGGACCTCCCTCGCGACAGCCGCCGGAGACTCCGCCCCGGCCGCCAACAGGGCCTCCGCCAGGGCTGCCACCGGGACCTCCGCCGGAACCGGAGTCGGAACCTCCCTCGGGACCGCTGCCCGAGGCTCCGCCCCGGGGGGCGCCCGGGGTGGCCACCGGGTCGCCACCGGGGGCGCCGACCGGGCCTCCCGCGGGCTCGGTGGCGTGGTTGCCGGGTTCGGCTTTGCGGGGCGGGGTCGGGCCCGCGGGGGTGCTGTGCGGGCGGGCTGCGGCGATGGTGGCCCAGAGGGCCCAGAGGACCGCGACGAGGGACCGGATCCAGGCGGGGCTGAGCGGGATCCAGGGGATCATCAGGACGGCCTTGTCGAAGGCGTCGAGGAGGGTGAGCCCGCCCAGGAGCAGGGTCAGGCGGGCCAGCCAGGGCCGGGTGGGGCGCAGGGCGAGGCCGGTGCCGGTCCACCACAGGCCGAGGCAGAGCAGGGCCAGTGCCGGGACGAAGGTGCCGACCAGGCCCGTCGTGGAGCCTGCCACGTCCAGCGCCAGGCCCCCGAGGCCGAGCAGGGCGGCCGCCGTGCCCAGCCGGGAGGTGCGCAGGCGGCGCCACCACAGGAGGCCGCCGACCAGGAGGAGGACCGCGGCGACGGCCAGGGCCAGCTGCGTCTCCACCCGCTGGAGGCCGCGGGAGCCGTACCAGTCGCAGCCGGCGGGGAGCTTGCGTGCCTGGACGTTGTAGTCGGCGCAGACGAGGAGCTGGGCCAGCTTCACCGGTTCACCGGCCAGCCGGGCCGAGGCGCCGGAGACCGCGCCGCGGCGGTCGCCGCACTGCGGGAGCGTGCCGGGGGTGGAACCGTCCGGGCCCTGCTGCCAGCAGTTCCCCTTGCCCTGGCCGTCCCACCACACGTCCATGCCGTTGGGGCGGGAGGCGCCGGACTTGTCCTTGCCCAGGACGTTGCCGGCGTAGCGGTTGTGGTGGGAGGTGTCGGCCTGCTTGGACAGCTCCTCCTCGCCGCGGATGAAGGCGGGCACGGCCGAGAGGAAGAAGCCCGCACGCTTGTGCCCGTACACCCAGTTGTTCTCGTAGAGGTTCCAGTTGCCGCCGGCGGTGATGATGCCGGTGCCGGGGGGCATGGAGATCTGCGGGCAGACCACCCCCTGCTCGTAGCCGCGCTCGACGGGCGGTTTGGCGCAGGTGCCGTCCGCGACGTAGGGGTAGTAGTCGGCGTTGTTGTCGTGGATCAGGTTGCGTTCGAAGCGGGCGTGGTTCTGCGGGAGTCCGGGGTGGCCGGGGAAGGCGCTGTCCATCGAGGCGCCGCCCATGTTCTGGTCGAACTCGTTGTCGTGCACGTACACCGAGTCGCCCGCGGTACCGGAGTAGCCGACCATGTTGTGGTGGCTGCGGCAGCCGGTGATCTCGATGGAGTAGCGGGGGACGTCGTAGCCCCGGCCGTCGTTGATGTTCGAGGCGCTGCCGGGGTAGATGCCGGAGTCGCCGTTGCCGTAGGACTCGCAGTTCTTGTACAGCCCGTGGTCGCTGGCGAAGGTCAGGAAGCCGTACTCGTCGTTCCAGCGGGTCAGCACGTCGTCGATGACGAAGCCGTCGCCCGCGAGGACGTACAGCGAGTTGAAGGTGGTGCGCTGGGCGGTGAAGTTGCGGAAGTAGATGCCGTTGGACTTGTCCGCGCGGATCGCGTTCAGCTTCTGGTACTTGGCGTCGATGACCACGTCCTCGCGGGAGGCCCCCGTGCCCTCGATCTGGAGGTCGGTCTTGCCGAGGATGGCGACCAGGTTCTGGTTGTGGCGGCAGGCCACCTGCTGCTCGTAGGTCAGGATCTGGTAGCCGAGCGAGGAGTTGGGCGCCTTGAGCGAGGCGCACGCGCCGGTGGGCTTGGGGAGCGAGGGCTCCTCCTCGTAGAGGCCGGGGAGGATCGCGATGTTCATGCCCGGGCGGTCCACGGCGTCGACGGCCGCCTGGAGGTCGCGGAAGCCGTTCTTCTCGCAGCGCTCGTAGAGGGCGAGGTTGCGCTGCCTGAGGGCGTCGGGGAAGGCGGCCGTCCGGCGTTCGAAGGCGGGCCGGTCGGTCTTGCAGACGATCAGGTCGGGCTCGCCCGCGCGGTAGGAGGGTACGGAGCCGGTGCCGTCGGGGAGCTCGACGGGGCGCTCCTCGTGCGCGTGCGCGGCGGGCGCGGCGACGAGGAGGGACAGAAGCGCGAGGAGGGCGGCGAGGAGCGCCGCCGGCACGGCAGGAAACCTGCGGGTCCACGACATGCGCGTGAGAGTAGAGCAATGTTCATCTTTTGGGATCCCCTCGCGCAGGAATAGGCCCCCGGCGGGGCAGAGCCGGAGCCGAGCCGGAGCCCGGCCCCACCGAGCCCCACCCCCGCCCCCGCCTCGCCGAGCCCCGCTCAGCCGAGCCCCGCCCCGCCGAGCCCCGCCCCCGCCCCACCGGTCGGCCGACCGGCCGGAATCCCCCGTTGACGCGTGGGCCCAGGAATCCTACTGTCAGGCATAGGATTCCTTCGGCAGACCGGGAGCGTGCAATGAGCGGCGGCAGCGAGCAGGCCAGGAAGACGGCGGAGGGGCTGGAGTACCTCACCGGCTTCGGCAACGAGCACAGCTCGGAGGCCGTCCCCGGGGCCCTGCCGGTCGGGCGGAACTCGCCCCAGCGCTCCCCCCTCGGCCTCTACGCCGAGCAGCTCAGCGGCAGCGCCTTCACCGAGCCGCGTTCCCACAACCGCCGCTCCTGGCTCTACCGGATCCGCCCCTCGGCCGCGCACCCGCGCTTCACCCTGGCCGCGGACAACGGCGCCCTGCGCTCCGCGCCCTTCACGGAGGCCCCGGCCGACCCGAACCGGCTGCGCTGGAACCCGCTGCCCGACCCGGCGCCCGGTACGGATTTCCTGGCCGGCCTGTGGACCCTCGGCGGCAACGGCGACGCCACCCAGCGCTCCGGCATGGCCATCCACCTCTACTCCGCCAACACCTCCATGACCGACCGGGTGTTCAGCGACTCCGACGGCGAGCTGCTGATCGTCCCCGAGCGCGGCGGCCTGCTCCTGCACACCGAGTTCGGCCTGCTGAGCGCCCGGCCGGGCGAGATGGCGCTGATCCCGCGCGGGGTCCGCTTCCGCGTGGAGCTCCAGGACGGGACCGCCCGCGGGTACGTCTGCGAGAACTACGGCCGCCCCTTCGAGCTCCCCGACCTGGGCCCCATCGGCGCCAACGGGCTCGCCGCCGCCCGTGACTTCCGCGCGCCCGTGGCCGCGTACGAGGACGCCGAGCGTGCGACCGAGGTCGTGAACAAGTTCTGCGGCAACCTCTGGACCGCCACCTACGACCACTCCCCGCTCGACGTGGTCGCCTGGCACGGCACGCACGTCCCGTACGTCTACGACCTGCGCAGCTTCAACGTCCTGGGCTCGATCAGCTACGACCACCCCGACCCGTCCATCTTCACGGTGCTGACCTCGCCCTCCGACACGGCGGGCCTGGCGGGCGTGGACTTCGTGGTCTTCGCCCCGCGCTGGCTGGTCGGCGAGGACACCTTCCGCCCGCCGTACTTCCACCGGAACGTGATGAGCGAGTACATGGGACTCATCGACGGCGCCTACGACGCCAAGGCCGAAGGCTTCGTGCCCGGCGGCGGCTCCCTGCACAACATGATGTCCGCGCACGGCCCCGACCGGGAGACCTTCGACCGGGCGAGCGCCGCCGAGCTGAAGCCGCAGAAGATCGACGACGGCCTGGCCTTCATGTTCGAGACCCGCTGGCCCATCACCGCCACCGCCCAGGCGGCCGGCGCGGACCACCTGCAGAGCGGATACGACGACGTCTGGCAGGGCCTCCAGCGCCACTTCCGCGCCTAACATCACGAGCATGCCGCGCGGCGCCGCCGCCGCGCCCGCCCCGTCCTACGGAGATCCACCCGTGACCGCCTTCGCACCCGACTCGCTGGTACTGAACCGGAAGCTGCCGCTCTGGTACCAGGTCTCCCAGTCGCTGCGCGCCTCCATACTCGGGCGCACCGCGGACGCCTCACTGCGCCTGCCCACCGAGGAGCAGCTCGCCGAGCACTACGGGGTGAGCGTGCTGACCATGCGGCAGGCGCTCAAGGAACTGGAGACCGAGGGCCTCATCAGCCGCCACCGGCGGCGCGGGACCTTCATCGAGCCGGGGGCCCTGCGCGGGGCCCCGGTCCGGCTGCTCGGTTCGGTCGACGCGATCGTGGCGCAGCAGTCCGGCGACCGTACGACGATCCTCGGGCACGAGCGGACGGCGGTGTCCGGGGAGCTGCTGGAGCACTTCCCGGACACCGCCGAGGTGGTCACGTACCGCAGGCTCCGCCACGACAGCGAGAGCGGCGAGCCGACCAACTGGGCGGAGAACGCGGTACGTCCGGAGCTGGCCGACGCCATCGACCTTGCGGATCTGGTGCGTTGGCCGATGACCAAGGTGCTGCGGGACGTCGCGAAGGTGGACATCAGCCGGATCACCGACACCGTGGAGGCCCGGCTCGCCGACCCGCTCACGGCCGAGCTGCTCCAAGTGCCGCTGCTGAGCCCGATCCTGCACTACACGGGCGTCACCTACGACGGCTCCGGCCGGGTGGTGGACGTGGCGCGGATCCGGTACCGCGGGGACCGGTTCTCCTTCACGGTGACCGTCGACGCGCACTGACGGGCGTCACCGCGACGCGCGGGCCGTCGGGCCGGCGGGCCGGCGAGCTGCCGCCGTGCCGCCGCCGTGCCGCTACTTCTGGTCGTCCTCCGTCCCCCGCTCGCCCTCCGCCTGGGACGGCGTGGTCCGCTGCGTCTGGGCGTGGCGGAGCTTCTTCTGCTTCGCGTCCAGGTCCTCGTCGAGCCGCTCACCCTCGGCCTGCGAGGGGGTCGAGTACTCGTCGTACTGGCTCATGTGCGTCTCCCGGTCCGTGTCGCGTGGTCCGGCCCGGCTCCGTGCGGATCCGGGCAGATCCCTCCATAGCGAGCCTAACGCTCCGGCCTGGACGCGGCCCGGTCACCGGGTGGCGTCGCTACCATCGGCCGGGTGAGCGCTGACGCATCCCCGCGGGACCCGCTGCTGGACGATCTGATGCCCTGGGCCGTGGGCCCCCTGCGCCTGGGCCGGGCCTGGGTCGCGGCCCCCGATCCGGCGACCCTGCGGGCCCGGTGGGCCGCGCTGGCGGCCGCCGAGGGCCCCGAACGGGAGCGGCTGTTCCGCCCGACCCGGGCCCGGACCCCGGGCGCGGGGGCGGCGGCGCTGCCGGGTCAGCGGGCCGGTTCCACGGCCCGCTTCGCGGACACGCCCGGGCCGCGCCCGGACCCCGTACGGATCCTGCGCGAGCCCTTCGACGAGCAGTGGCTGCTGCCCGACCAGCGGCTCATCGACCTGGCCCGGCCGGAGCTGTGGCGGGTGCTGGACGAGCACCAGCTGTTCGTCGTGGAACCCGCGCAGCCGGCGGAGCTGCAGGTCACCGCGCATCTCCCGGCCGGCCGGCTCGGCCGGATCCGCCCGCTGCACCGCCGGCCGGGCGGAGCCGAGCCCAATCTCGCCCCCGGGCTGCAGCACCTGCTCGGCGAGCGGTACGGCACCTGGGTCGCCCCCGAGGACGTGCTCTGCTGGATCCTCGCCGCCGGCCGCCCCGGCCCCCGGGGGTACGAGGTCCCCCTCACCGCCGACGCCGAGCGCTGGCGGGCCGGGCTGGAGCTGGGGCACCGGGTGCTCTCCGTCCGGCTGCGCGGGGCCCGCGGCGGCGAGGCGCCCCGGCTGCCCGGCGGACGCCGGCCGTACGTCCGCTCCGCGCTGCCGGCCTGGCCGCGCGAGCTCGCGTACGACCCGGGGAGCGATACGCTGAGCATCGGCGGCTCCGGGGACCCCGGCACCGTGTCGCCCGTACCCGCCGGGGCGTGGGAGTACGAGGTCCAGGGGGTCCGGGTCCTGGAGTCCTGGTTCGCCGCCCGGCTCGCGCACCGGGATCCGGAGGCGGAGGGGCTGGACGCGGTGGGGCCCGCGGAGTGGCCGCAGGGGTGGACCTCGGAGCTGCTGGCCCTGGTGACGACCCTGGCGCTGCTGTCCGAACTGGAGCCGGAACGGGCGGCGTTCGAGGTGGGCCCGGTGCTGGGCGCCGCCGAGCTGCGGGCGGGCGGGGTGCTGCCGCCTCCGGCGCGGACCCGGCGGCCGGCCTCGGTCCTGGACCACCAGGAGGAGGGGCCGGGCGGGCAGTTCGCGCTCCTCTGAGCCGCGGGGGGGGGGGCCGGTTGCGGGTGGCCCGGCGGCGGGCGGCCTGCGGTTGCGGGGGGCCCTGCGGGGCGGAGTCCCCTACCCGCCCTTCGCCCGTTCCCCGGGCTGCGCCCGGACCCCTGAGGCTCCGCCCCGGACCCCGCGCCTCAACCGCCGAACGGGCCGGGGACGGGTACCGGGCTCCGCCCCAGGCCCCGCGCCTCAAACGCCCCACGGCTGGATGGGTGACAGCCCGGGGTGGGATCGAGTAGGCAGGGGGCATGGCTACCGATTCGTTCACCGAGCCGCTCCCCCTCGACGGTGTCACCGTCGTCTCCGTCGAGCAGGCCGTCTCCGCGCCCTTCGCCACCCGTCAGCTCGCCGACCTCGGGGCCCGGGTGATCAAGGTCGAGCGGCCCGACGGCGGGGACTTCGCCCGTGGCTACGACACCGCCGCGCACGGTCTCGCCTCGCATTTCGTGTGGGCCAACCGGGGGAAGGAGTCGATCGCGCTGGACCTCAAGGACCCGCGCGGCCGCGAGGTGCTGCACGGGCTGCTCGGCGGGGCCGACGTGTTCGTGCAGAACCTCGCCCAGGGGGCCGCCGCCCGGCTCGGGCTCGACGCGGCCGCGCTGTGCGCCCGCTACCCCCGGCTGGTCGCCGTGGACGTCTCCGGCTACGGCCCCGAAGGCCCGTACGCCCACAAGCGCGCCTACGACATGCTCGTGCAGTGCGAGGCGGGCCTGGTCTCGGTGACCGGTACCCCGGAGCGGCCGGTCAAGGCGGGGATCCCGGCGGCGGACATCGCGGCCGCCATGTACGCCTTCTCGGGCGTGCTCGCCGCCCTGCTGCGCCGCGGGATCACCGGGCGCGGGGGCAGGGTGGAGGTGTCGATGCTCGACGCGCTCGCCGAGTGGATGGGGCATCCGCTGCACCACACCATGCACGGCGGGGAGCAGCCGGTGCGGACGGGCCTGGCGCACGCCGTGATCGCCCCCTACGACGCCTATCCGACGGCGGACGGGGACCGGGTGCTGCTGTCGGTGCAGAACGACCGGGAATGGCGGCGACTTGCCGAACAGCTCCTGGAGCGCCCGGACTTGGCCGAGGACCCGGGGTTCGCGACGAACGCCGCGCGCACCGCGAACCGGGAGAAGACCGACGCGGTGGTCGCCGAAGCGCTGGGCCGGCTCGACGCCGACACGGCGATCGGGCGGCTGGAGGCGGCGGGCATCGCCTGCGCACGGCTGAACTCGGTGGCGCAGCTCGCCGCGCACCCGCAGCTGGAGGCCCGGGACCGCTGGCGCGAGGTGGGCTCGCCCGCGGGTCCGCTGCGGGCCCTGCTGCCGCCGATCGGACTGCCGGGCGGCGCGGCACCGCACATGGGTGCGGTGCCCGCGCTCGGCGAGCACACCGAATCCCTGCTGCGCGCCCTGGGGATGACGGGCGAACAGATCACGGCATTGCGCCGGGACGGCGTGGTTCGCTGACTGGGCAGGGTTGACCGGGCCGGGTTCGGAGCGGCGGCGCTGCGGGGGCGGGACGCGCCCCGCAGTGCTGCCGGCTACGAACGGCGGCTGCCGAAGAGGGTCCGCCGCAGCCTGCGCAGCGGCGCGAAGAGCGAAACGCGCGCGCTCCGGCTCCGCAGCCGGTGCGTGTGGTCGCGCGAGGTGAGCTCACGCATGAGCAGCGTCGCCTCGGCCGTCTCGCGGTGCGGGACGGCGGGACCGCCGAGCACGGCGAGGTGACGGTCGAGGCGCGAACTGGTCGCACCGCTCCCGCATGTGATGGCAGGCACGCGAGGCGGCCTGCTGCGCATTGCTATCTGTTCCATGTCTCTCCCCACCCGTACGAGGGCACCCGGCCCACCGGGCAGGGTAACCCTATCGTCCCCACGTCGCGCACAGGTATCCCGGTCGTGTGAATTGCCCGTGTGGCGAGCGGGAGTTGACGATTACTCAGCGGAGTCGATCGTCACTCTCCGCACAGCCCGGCAGGGTTGGGCTGCCGAGTTCGGGGGGCCGGGAACCGCATCGGCGGCGTCCGCGTGACTCCCGTCGCGGGCGGAGCCACGGCGCGCGCTCTGCGCTAACTTGGAGTGATCGTCCGGTAACGCTCTTGGGGGCGCGCGTGAATGAGGCTTTCGGTGACTGAGTCGGGGGCGGACGGGGACGGAGCCGGCGGGAGGGTCGTCGGCGGACGCTACCGCCTGCTGGGCCCGCTCGGCCGCGGCGGGATGGGCATGGTGTGGCGGGCCCTGGACGAGGTCCTGGGGCGCGAGGTCGCCGTCAAGGAGGTGCGCGCACCCGCCGGGATGGACGAGGCCGAGGTGGCCCGGATGTACCGGCGCCTGGAGCGGGAGGCATGGGCCGCGGCCCGCGTCTCGCACCGGGGCGTGGTCACCGTCTACGACGTGGCCACCGAGGACGGCCGGCCCTGGATCGTGATGGAGATCGTACGGGGACTCTCGCTCGCGGAGGTCCTGGAGGGCGACGGGCCGCTCAGCCCGCAGCGGACCGCCCACATCGGGGAGCAGGTGCTGGCCGCGCTGCGCTCCGCGCACGAGGCGGGGGTGCTGCACCGGGACGTCAAACCGGGCAACGTGCTGATCGCCAACGACGGCCGGGTCGTGCTCGGCGACTTCGGGATCGCGAGCCTGGAGGGCGCCGGCGCCATCACCATGACGGGCGAGGTGGTCGGCTCGCCCGATTTCCTGCCGCCCGAGCGGGCGCTCGGGCGCGAGCCGGGTCCCGCATCGGACCTGTGGGCGCTCGGGGTGACGCTGTACCTGGCCGTGGAGGGGGCGCTCCCCTTCCACCGGGACTCCCCGGTGGCCACGCTGCGGGCGGTGGTGGACGAGGACTTCCCGGCGCCGCTGCGCGCCGGAGCGCTGGCGCCCGTACTGGAGGGGCTGCTGGTCAAAGATCCCGAGGAGCGGATGTCCGCGGCGGAGGCGGCCCGGATGCTGCGCATCATCGGCGCGGGCGGGGCCGTCGTACGGGCCTCCCCCGGTTCGGTGCCGGGGCCCGCGGCGGCCCGGGTGCCGGGCTCCGAGGACCCGACCTCGGTGGCGCACCACGGGTACGGCCTCCCCACCCCGCCGCTGCCGGCGTCCGGGACCGGGCCGACGCGGACGGTTCCCGCGGAACCGGAGCGGAACGCGGCCGGGATGGTGCTGGCCGGCGGGATCGTGGTGCTGCTCGCCGTGGTGGTCCTGCTGGGATGGCTGCTGCTGAAGGACCGCGGCACGGGCGGGGACGGCGGCGCCGGGGCGACGACCGCCCCGCCCGTCACGCAGAGCGCTTCTCCTTCACCGACCCCCTCGCCGAGCGCGTCCCCCTCGCCCTCGCCCTCGCCGTCCGCCTCCCCGTCCCCTTCGGCCACGGCGCCGGGCGTCACCCTGTCCGCCGTGCGGGCCGTCCGGGACGGCTATCGCGGCACGTGCCCGGCGCCCGCCGACGAGGCGCCGGCCTTCACCGGCACCGTGACGGTGGACCGCACCCCGGCGGTGGTGGAGTACCGGTGGGCCACGCGCAGCGGGCAGACCTCGGGCCCCGGCTGGCAGACCCTGGCGTATCCGGCGGGCGGGCCCGGGAGCGTGAAGCTCGACCACACGGAGCTGACGCACTATCCGGACGCGACCTTCGAGGACGCGGTGCGCCTCGAAGTCCGGGCTCCGTCGGCGGCGGCTTCGGACTGGCTGGAGTTCTCGGTGACGTGCGAGGAGGAGGAGACCCCGACGGGCGGGGCCTCCTCCCCCGGTCCTTCCGGTGGTTCGCCCGGACCGACCGCGTCCCCGTCACCGAACCCAGGGCCCACGGCCAGTCCGTCACCGGTCAGTCCGTGACCGGTCAGTCCGTGACCGGTCAGGCCATGACCGTGCAATCGGTGACCGAGCGGTCCGTGACCGAGCCGCCGCGACGGCTCGGCCCGTGACCGGTCAGGCCGCGCCGGTGAAGACGGGCAGGTAGCCGCCGGACTGTCCGGCGGCCGTCGGGTGGTAGGACTCCCCGATGTTCAGCCAGTTGAGGCTGTGGAGCCACTCGCTGCCGGAGCAGATCTCGTGCCCGGTGAAGGCGCCGGCGACCGAGGCGAAGGCGAAGCCGTGGTTGGCGGCGCGTTTGGCGATGGCGGCGTTGAGGTAGTCGGAGGCGCCGTTGATGGCCGTGCGCTCGCCCTCCGTCAGCCCGGCCACGCAGGTGCCGTTCAGCTTGTAGAAGCGGGGATAGCCGAGGACGACCACGCGGGCGCCCGGGGAACGGCTGTGGATGGCGTTGTAGACCGTGTCGAGCTGGCCGGGGAGGGTGGAGTCCACGTACGCCTTGGCCTGGTTGACCCGGCTGACGCAGGTGGCTTCGGACTGGAGCACACAGGTGGTCATGACGTCGGAGAATCCGGCGTCGTTGCCGCCGATGGTGATGCTGACGAGGTCGGTGCCCGCGTTGAGCGGTGCGAGCTGGCCGCTCATCACATCACCCGTACGAGCGCCCGAGCAGGCGGCGAAGGAGAAGGTCTGGGGGGCGTGGGCGGCGGCCCAGAGGGCCGGGTAGGCGCGGGGGGTGCGCTTGCAGTTCCCGCTGGAGCTGTCGTAGTTGCCGGCGCCGACGCCGGAGGAGTAGGAGTCGCCGAGGGCGACGTAGCCGAAGTCGGCGGCGGCGGTCGCCTGGCCGGCTCCGAACAGGGCCGCGCCCGCGGCGAGTAACAGGGCCGAGGCCAAAGCGGCGAACCGGGGCATTCTCATGCTCATGTGTGCGGCTCCTCGTGGGGGGTTACTCCGGAGTTACTCCTGACTCCGTGGTACAAGCAGCCGAGGTCCGCTGGAAGTGTCCATGCCAAGAATGTTCGGGGCAGACATGCGGGGCGAATCTTCACCCGCACGGCGTTTGAAGAGGGGATCGCGCCACCCGATCCAGCGAAACACGGGTGCAGGAGGGCAGTTCGTGCCGGATCATGGGCGCCATGCCAGCCAACCCTCAGGACGCGCTGCCGATCCGGCTCAACGTCGACGACAGCGACTCCCCGTCGGACGTCGTCGACGCGCTGTTCCTCGGCCGCTTCGCGTCCGGCGAGCAGCCCCACTCGCACAGCGTGTCGATCGACCGGGTCAAGCCGGGCGCGACCCTGCTGCCGTCCGGGGCGACGGTGCTGCGCTCGGCCCGCGACAGCGACCGCAGCGCGACGCTCGCCGAGGGCGAGGGCTGGACCATGCTCGTCTCGCGCTGGAGCCGGGGCGCGGACGTGACGGTGACGGCGGTCAGCGAGGAACTCGCCGCCGGTGTGCTCGGCGAGGCCACCGAGGACGCCCAGGACGAGCCCGCACCGCAGCCCGAGAACGTCGCGATGGGGTTCTGGTACGTCTCCCCACGCCGCGGCCCCTACCGCACGACCCGGCAGATCGCGGCCGGCACCTGGGACGAGGTGCGGCCCAACTACACGGCTCCGGTGGCCGGTGCGATGGACCGGCTGATGAAGGTCACCCCGGACGACATCGCGGGCCGGCTGCTCCTGCTGCACGGCCCCCCGGGCACCGGGAAGACCTCCGCCCTGCGCACGCTCGCCCGGTCCTGGCGGGACTGGTGCCAGGTGGACTGCGTACTGGACCCGGAGCGGCTGTTCAACGACATCGGCTACCTGATGGACATCGCGATCGGCGAGGACGAGGGCACCGCGAAGAGCCGCTGGCGGCTGCTGCTGCTGGAGGACTGCGACGAGTTGATCCGCGGCGAGGCCCGGCACACCGCCGGTCAGGCGCTGTCACGGCTGCTGAACCTCACCGACGGGCTCCTCGGCCAGGGCCGCAACGTCCTGGTGGGCGTCACGACCAACGAGGACCTGGAGCGGCTCCACCCCGCGGTGGTCCGGCCCGGACGCTGCCTCGCCCGCATCGAGATCGGCCGGCTGACGCACCGTGAGGCCGTGGACTGGCTCGGCACCGACGAGGGCATCTCCCGCGAGGGGGCCACGCTGGCCGAGCTCTACGCCCTGCGCCGCGGCGCGTCGGGCCCCGCGGCCCTGCTGCCGCCGCAGGGCCAGGACACGGAGGCGGGCATGTACCTGTAGCGGTGCGGCGCGCGCACGCCGGGGACAATGGGGCCGCGGCCGAAGGCCCCCACCGGCCGTGCGCACTTCCGGGGGACCCACGAACAGGAGAACCCACCGTGCTCGAACCGGCGCAGGAGAACCCCTTCCCCGACAGCCACGTCCTCGGCGAGGGCCCCGAGCCGCACCCGCAGCTCCAGCCGGTGCTCGGCCTCATCGGACGCTGGCACGGCCGGGGCAGCGGCGAGTACCCGACCCTGGAGCACGGGTTCCGGTACGAGCAGGAGATCAGCTTCGGCCACGACGGCCGGCCCTTCCTCGTCTACGAGTCCCGCGCGTGGCTGATCGACGACTCCGGCAAGGTCGTGCGCCCCGCGGGCCGCGAGACCGGGTGGTGGCGCATCCTGCCGGACTCCTCGGTCGAGGTGACGCTCGCCCACCCGACGGGCATCGTCGAGACGTACGTCGGCCAGGTCTCCGGCACCGAGATCGAACTGGCCACCGACACCGTGGGGCTGACCCCGCGGGCCAAGGAGGTCACCGGCATGCGGCGCCGGTACGCGCTCCGGGACGGCGGGCTGACGATCGTGCAGGAGATGGCCGCGGTGGGCCAGCCCATGCAGCACCACCTCGAGGCCCGGCTCTTCCCGCGCAAGGGCTGACCCCGGCCGGCTGACCCCAACCGGCTGCCCCCGGCCGGCGGGGGTCGCCAGCAGGGCGGCCGGGCGGCCCGAGCGGGCCCGGCGCGCAAGCGGCCCCGGCCGCCGGGTGTCAGTCCGCGTACCGCGCGCGCAGCGCGTCCAGCGCCGCCGCGGTCGCCTCGTCGAAGGTCAGGCCCAGCCGCCGCGCCCGCTCCGCGTAGGCCTGGGCGGCGGTGGCCGCCTCCCGGGCGGGCCCGTCGCCGGCCGCCGCCACGAAGCTGCCCGCCCGGCCGCGCGTCTCGATCACGCCGTCCGACTCCAGCGCCCGGTAGGCCTTGGCGACCGTGTTCGCCGCCAGCCCCAGGTCTTCCGCGAGCCCGCGGACCGTCGGCAGTTTGAACCCGGCGGGCAGCCGGCCCGCCCGCGCCCCGGCGGCGATCTGGGAGCGCAGCTGCTCGTACGGGGCGGCGGCGCCCGCCGCGCCGTCGATGCGGATCTTCAGGTGCGGAGAAGTCGAGGTCACGCGGCCGATTGTCCCCCATCCGGCGGGAAATTCGCAGGCGCGGGGCCCGGCTGCCGCCTACCGTCGCAGAGGTGATCACGACCATTCGCGAGGTGCGCCCCACCGACCCGCTGGACGCGCGGTCCGTCGTACGGGTCCGCCGCGCCGCCCTCCCCTTCATGATCGCCACGCCCCTCGGCGTGGCCCACGAACTGGCCTCGGCCCACCCCGCCAAGCGCTACCGCCTCCTCGTCGCCGAGAACGCCGAAGGCCTGGTCATCGGGACCGCCCAGGTCGGCATCGCCCACGAGAGCCCCGAGCCCGGACAGGGCTTCGTCAACGCCTACGTGGACCCCGCCCACCGCGGGCGGGGCGCCGGGAGCGCACTGCTCGGCGCGGCCGAGGAGCATCTGCGGGCCGAGCGCGCACGCACCTCGTACGCCTGGGTCCTCGACGAGCCCGCGCACCGCGCGTTCGCCGGGCACCACGGCTACCGGCCCTCCCGCTCCGCGCACTTCCTGCGCCTCGACCTGGCCGCGGCCGGCCTTCCCGCGCCGCCCGGGAAACTCCCGGACGGGGTGGAACTGCGCGCCGGCTCGGCCTTCGCGGCCGATCCGCGCCCGCTCTTCGAGGCCGACGCGGCGGCGACCCGGGACGAACCGGGAGACATCCAGGTGGAGTTCGACGACTACGAGGACTGGCTGCGGGGCACCTGGGAGCACCCGTACCTCGACCGGGAACTCACCACCGTGGTCCTGGTGGACGGCGAGGTGGCGGCCTTCACCGCCGCGCACACCGACGGGGCCGGGCGCTACTCCTCCGCCATGACCGCGACCCTGCGCCCGTTCCGCGGCCGGGGACTGGCCCGGCTGGCCAAGACCGATTCGCTGCTGCGGGCCCGCGCGGCCGGCTGCACCGAGGCCTTCACCGGCAACGACACCGGCAACGCTCCGATGCTCGCCGTCAACGCCCGGTTCGGGTACGAGGTCTGCGCCACGGAGACGCGCCACACCAAGCAGCTGTGAGAACGGGAGACACCACCATGACCGAGCGATTCACCGTCACCCTCACCAAGGCGGGCCGTACGAAGATCCGCTACCCGGCCGAGCTGGTGGCCGACACCGGTACCCGGATCACCGTACGGGCCCCCTGGGCGGCCCCCGGGGTACGGGACTTCGGCTTCGTCCGCTTCGAGCCGGGCGACGTGTTCACCGAGCACTTCTGGCGCGACCGCTGGTACGCGGTCAAGGAGGTGCGCACGGGCGGGGGCGTCCTCAAGGGCTGGTACTGCGACGTGACCCGGCCCGCCACGGTACAGGACGGGGTGATCCTGGTCGAGGACCTGGACCTCGACCTGTGGGTGTCCGCCGACGGCAGCTCCGTACTGCGCCTGGACGAGGACGAGTTCGCCGGGAGCGGGCTCGCCGGCGCCGATCCCGGGGCGGCCGCCCAGGCGGTACGGGCCCTCGACGCCCTGGAGGCCCAGGCCCGCTCGGCCGCCGGCCTGGCGGCGCTCCTCACCTGAACCGGGTCTCCACGGGTCTCCCCCGGCGGCTTCAGCAGCCGGCGTCTCGATCCGCTTCGTGCCCGGCGAGCCGGCAGGTCCCGCCGTCGCGGTGCGCGGCACCGGGACGGACCGGGACGCGGTGGGCCGCGGACGAGCCGTCGGTGGGGACGGAGCCGCGCGTCGCCAGGATCTCGCCCGTGTCGGCGAACTCCCAGTGGGTCGCCTGCCTCCCGTCCTTGAACGGCCATGCGACGCGGACGACGGGGCGGCTCAACAGGCTCTCGAACCAGCCGGCGCACTGGTCCGCGAGCTCCTCAACCGTGCCGGAGGCCCGGAAGAAGCCGCGCTCGGGCGACTCGTGAAGGGTGAAGAGCTGGTCGCGGACCTTCCCGGCCCGCACGTGTGTGCCGTAGAAGTGCACGGCCCACTCGCCGAGCACCAGTCGGCGCGCCTCATCGTGAAGGCTGACATGGACGAGGAGCGACGACTCGTCCTCGGGCCGTCCGACCTGACTGGGGGCCGAAGGCACCCGCCACTCCGCGGCCCGGGCTCGCAGGACTGCCAGGAAGGCGAGTTCGGCCGCGCCGAAGTCCCAGGGCTCCTCGCCGCACTCCTCCGGGTCCTCGGCTTCGAACCAGCTGGTGACGTCCACGGGGAGACTCTAGAACCACGGGGAGGGGATGCCGCCCCTCGCCCTCCCGGCGGGGATCCCCGGGGCCTCGGGGCTCCGCGGGCCCGCTACCTGAGCCCCCGCTTTCCTCGTCCTTAACTGCGCCCTAAGGATGGGCTCCAGGGGCCCGAACCCCGTGGAAGCGGGCTTGCGGGCGGTTAGTTTGGCTGGGCCAGGGAGGGCCGGAGGCGGCGCCGCGAACCCGTGAGGGGCGGCGCCGCACAGCCCCGGTCCTCCGGCGCACCCACGACCCGCGCAGCCCTGTGCCGTGCCCAGAGGAGATCCACCATGCCCGCACGCCGCCGTACCGCCGCCCGCATCGCCGCCGGACTCGCCCCGCTCGCGGTGGCCGCGTACGCCGTCGCCCCGGCGGCCGCCCACGGTTCGATGACGGACCCGGTCAGCCGGGTGGCGGCGTGCTACGCGGAGGGCCCGGAGTCCCCGAAGTCGGCGGCCTGCAAGGCGGCGGTCGCGGCGAGCGGGGCGCAGGCGTTCTACGACTGGAACGCGGTGAACATCGCCAACGCGGCCGGGCAGAGCAGGGCGCTGATCCCGGACGGGAAACTGTGCTCGGCGGGCAACGACAAGTACCGGGGCCTGGACCTGGCCCGCGCCGACTGGCCGGCGAGCCCCATGGCCTCGGGGGCGCACACCTTCCGCTACAAGGGGACCGCCCCGCACAAGGGATCCTTCGAGCTGTACGTGACGAAGGACGGCTACGACCCGTCGAAGCCGCTCAAGTGGTCCGACCTGGAGCCGGCGCCCTTCGTGAAGGTCACCGACCCGGGGATGCGGGACGGCGACTACGTCTTCTCCGGCACCGTCCCGAAGAAGAGCGGCCGGCACCTGATCTACAGCGTCTGGCAGCGCTCGGACAGCCCGGAGGCCTTCTACACCTGCTCCGACGTGGTCTTCGGGAAGGACAACGGCGGGGGCGGGCCCACGGCCGAACCGACCCCGCGGCCCACCTCGAAGCCGACCTCGCGGCCGACCTCGCGGCCGAGCACGAGGCCGACGTCCGTGCCCTCGGGGCGGCCGTCGACGCTCCCCGCGGAGATCCCCTCGGCCCCCACCGACGAGCAGATCTCCCAGGGCGCGGGGAAGTCCACGGTGGAGCACAACGGCCACGGGGACAACGACCCGAAGACGAACGGCGGCAGCGCCCCGTCCCCGGTCCCCTCGCAGAGCGGGACCCACCTCGCGGAGACGGGCGGCAGCAGCGCCACGCCGGTGATCGCGATCGGCGGGGCCGGCGTGCTGGCCGCCGGCGCGGCCGTGCTGTTCGGGCTGGCCCGCCGCCGTGCGACCCCGGGCCGCCACGGCCGCTGACCGGGGCGGACGGACGGACCGCAGGACCGAAGCAGAGACGGACCGAAGGAGAGACGGACGGACGGCCCGCGGTGCGGGCCGTCCGCCGGCGGCGTCAGGAGAAGACCGACGCGCAGGTGGTCCGGTCGGCGTGCGCCGGGTCGAGGGCGTTGGCCGCCTCGTGCCAGGCGATCCGGTCGGTGAGCCCGATGGCCACGTGCTCCGAGAGGTCCACCCCGCACAGGTCCTGGAGCAGCACGTTGCGGACGTTCGGACCGGTCAGGAACTGGCTCCGGTACGGGGTGACCACCTCGTCGTAGCGGGTGGCGATCACCGTGTACGCGACTCCGGGGACGGTGTCCCCGCCCGCGTTCAGCTTGTTCTGGAAGGGCGATCCGGCGATCTGGTCGGCGAGGCCCGGGGTGGCCTCGGTGATCAGGTCCCCGGCCCCGGGGAAGTACGGGAGGAGCTTGGTGAGGCCGAGCAGGGTCGTCCCGTGGTTGTCGGGGGCGAGCCCGACGAGGGCGTTGACCTTGGCGGCGCCGCCGAGGAACTTCAGGTAGTAGCGCGGCATCATGCCGCCCTGGGAGTGGCCGACGATGTCCGTCTCGGCCGCTCCGGTGGAGGCGAGCACCTTGTCGACGAAGACGTCGAGCTGTCCGGCGGACTGCTCGATGGGGCCGAGCCCGTTGAAGAGGGGGACGCCGGGCAGTTGCCCGTAGTCGAGGGAGTAGACGCAGTAGCCCCGGTGGACGAGGTACGGGGCGAAGCCGAGCCAGTTGTCGACGGAGTTCCCGAAGGTTCCGTGCACCAGGACGACGGGCCGGGGGTGGGCGGCGGACGGTTTGCAGGACCAGTTGTTCCAGCCGCTGCTCGGCGCCGCGGCGGCCTGGGCCGCCTGGGTGGGGGCGACGAGCGCGGCGGCGGTCAGGGTGAGGACGGCCAGGGGGCGGAGCAGGCGTCTCCAGGGCAGCATCGTGTGATCTCCTTGCGGCTCAAGGGGAGTAACGAGGGATGGCGCGGGAAGTACGTGGGGGTGCATCCCGTGATCCGGATCACAAGGTGGTGCTGCAGCCGCTAAATTACGGGCGAGTAGCAAAACTGGGAAGTTACGCGTCGGTAAAAACTCCGCGCTCCGTCCTGGCGGACCGCTCCGACGGCCGTCATCCGTTCGGCCCTCCCCTGCTGCGCCGGGGGCCCGGTACGCCGAGCGTGTGAGACATGACCCAGCCCACCCACGCAGACCCAGGGCAGCAGTCCGGCGGGTTCCTCGCCGAGATCAAGGACGCCGTCACCACCCGGGCCGCTCTCCTGGTCCTGGGCGTACTGGCGCTCCAGCTCGCCTTCATCACCTCGTACATCGGGGCCTTCCATCACCCCAAGCCCAGCGAGATCCCGATCGCCGTGGCCGCCCCCGCGGCGCCGATCGCCGAGCAGACGTCCAAGCAGCTCTCCGCGCTGCCCGGCAAGCCGCTCGATCCCCGTGCGGTACAGGACGAGGCGACGGCGCTGCGGCAGATCCGGAACCGGGACGTGGACGGCGCGCTGATCGTCGACCCGGCCGGCACGACCGACAAGCTGCTGGTCGCGAGCGGGGCCGGGGCCTCCCTGTCGCAGGCCCTGGAGGAGGTCGTCGGCCTGGTCGAGAAGACCCAGGGACGTACCGTGCGGGTCGTGGACGTGGCCCCGGTGGCCGCCGGCGACGGACGCGGCCTGAGCGCCTTCTACCTGGTCGTGGGCTGGTGCGTGGGCGGCTACCTGTGCGCCGCGATCCTCGCGATCAGCGCGGGCGCCCGGCCCGCGAACGTGCACCGCGCCGTCATCCGGCTCGGCGCCCTGTTCGGGTACGCCGTCGCGGCCGGACTCCTGGGCGCGGTCATCGCGGACCCGGTCCTGGGTGCGCTGCCCGGCAGCGTCTGGGGCCTGTGGGGGCTCGGATCCCTCGTGGTCTTCGCCGTCGGAGCGATCACCCTGGCCTTCCAGGGCCTCGCGGGCGTGGTCGGCATCGGCCTGGCGATCCTGCTCGTGGTGGTGCTCGGCAACCCGAGTGCCGGCGGCGCCTATCCGTACCCGCTGCTGCCGCCGTTCTGGAAGGCCATCGGCCCGTGGCTGCCGCCGGGCGCGGGCACGTACGCCGCGCGCTCGATCGCGTACTTCAGGGGCAATGACATCACCGGCCCGCTGCTGGTCCTGAGCGGCTGGGCGGTGCTGGGCTCGGCGGTCACGCTGGCCTGCGCGGCGGGCCGCAGGGGCAGGGCGGGGGCGGCGGTGGGCAGCGGGCTCCCCGAGGGGCCGGACGCCCTGCCGGAGCGGGAAGCCGTGCGATGAACAATCCCATCCACGTCCGCAACCGCATGGGACCGGCCGAACAGGCCGTCTCCGTCAAGCGGATGGAGCCCAGCGCGCAGGCGCAGCTGGGGCCCCTGGGCCTGACCGGCTTCATCGTGGTCACCACGCTCGCCACCGGCATCGACGCGGGCATCTTCCCCGAGCACCTCAGCCACTCGGTGCTGCCGCTGGTCGGCTTCTTCATCGGCGGGCTGGCCCAACTGCTGGCCGGGCTCTTCCAGGCGCAGCGCGGAGACACCTGGCACGCGACGGTCTTCGGCGGCTTCGGGCTGTTCTGGATGTCGAAGGCCCTGCTGATCCAGTGGGTGCTGCCCGCCACGGATCCGGCGCTGCGCGGCGATGTGAGCGCGCTGTTCACGCTGCCCTGGGTGTTCGTGGTGTTCGTGCTGTGGATCGGCAGCTGGCGGATCCACCTGGTGCTGCTGTCGACCTTCACGTGCGTGCTGGTGGTCTTCGTGGCCATGACGGTCAGCGGGTTCACCGGCTCGGTGATCTGGAACCGGATCACCGGCTGGAGCGGCCTGCTGGCCGCGCTCGGAGCCACGTACCTGCTCGCCGGGCAGATCATGGCGAGCACCTGGGGCCGCCAGGTGCTGCCGATGGGCCGCTTCCTCGCCCCCGAGGAGCACCCGGAGGCATGACCCCGGCATGAACGCGAGCACAAACGCGACCACGAACGCGACCCCGAAGGCGACCCCGAAGGCGACCCCGAACGCGCGCCGGAAGACCACCGCATGATCACGACGCTCGCGGTGGAGAACTACCGCTCCCTGCGCAGGCTCATCGTCCCCCTCGGCCGGCTCACCGTCGTGACCGGCGCCAACGGCACGGGCAAGTCCAGCCTGTACCGGTCGCTGCGGCTGCTGGCCGACTCCGCGCGGGGCGGCGCCGTCGCGGCGCTGGCCCGGGAGGGCGGACTGCCCTCCACGCTGTGGGCCGGCCCGGAGAAGACCGGGCGGGCGGTGCGCGAGGGGCGGTACGCCGTCCAGCCGACGGTCCGCTCCGAACCGGTGAGCCTGCGGCTCGGCTTCGCCGGGGACGAGTTCGGCTACGCGGTGGACTTCGGGCATCCGCAGCCGGTCGCGGGCTCGCTCTTCGCACTGGACCCGGAGATCAAGCGGGAGTGCACCTGGGCCGGGCCGGTGCTGCGCCCCGCCGCCCTGCTCTCGGACCGCGCCGGACCCGCCGTGCGCACCCGTACCGCGGACGGCGGCTGGCACCGCACCCAGGGCGCCCTGCGCCCGTACGACTCCATGCTCAGCGAGCTCGCGGACCCGCAACTGGCCCCCGACCTGCTGGCCCTGCGCGAGCTGATCCGCTCCTGGCGGTTCTACGACCACGTCCGCACGGACGCCGACGCCCCGGCCCGCACCCCGCGCGTCGGAACCCGTACGCCGGTCCTCGCCGCGGACGGCTCCGACCTGCCGGCCGCGCTCCAGACGATCCGGGAGACCGGCGACCACGCGGCGCTCGACGCGGCCGTCGAGGCGGCCTTCCCGGGCAGCGCCGTGGCGGTCGCGGAACGCGACGGCCGCTTCGAACTGGAGCTGCACCAGCACGGGCTGCTGCGCCCGCTGGGCGCGGCGGAGCTCTCCGACGGCACGCTGCGCTACCTGCTGTGGACGGCCGCCCTGCTGACGCCGCGCCCGCCGGCCCTGATGGTGCTCAACGAGCCGGAGACCAGCCTCCACCCCGACCTGCTGGGCCCGCTCGCGGACCTGATCCTGACGGTGGCCCGCACCACCCAGACGGTGGTGGTCACCCACGCCACCCCCCTGGCCGAGGCCCTGGCGTCGGGCGTCCACCGCCACCGCGTGGACCTGCGGACCATCACCCTGTTCAAGGACTTCGGCCAGACCGAGGTCGCGGGCCGCGAGGGCCCCCTGGACGAGCCCCTCTGGTACTGGCCGAAGCGGTAGGCCACGGGCGCCCGAGGCGACCGAGGCGACGGTCTAGCCGATCTCCACCACGCGCGCCCACGCGGGAGGCGAGTCGGGGACGTAGTCGTGGTCCTCGTCCCAGGACCGCCCGCGCTCCTGCCGGCGGAACAGCCCCACCACCGTGCGGCACGGCGGTCGCGCGTCCGGCCAGGGCGTCTGCCCGTCGGTCAGGACCACGATCACGTCCGGGCGGGGCGCCGAACGCAACGCCCTGGCGAAGCCCGTCCGCAGATCCGTACCCCCGCCGCCCAGCAGGGGGATCCCCTCGGCGCGGCACAGCGGATGGGCGATCCGGGCGGACGCGTCGCACGGCACCACCGTGACCAGGTCCCGGCGGCCTCCCACCGCACGGGCGATCGCGGCGACTTCGAGGAGCGCGCCGCCCAGTTCGGCGTCGCTGACGGACCCGGAGGTGTCGATGACCACTCCGACGCGGGGCGGCCTGCGCCGCAGGCTCGGCAGGACGGCGCCCGGCAACCCGGCCGAACGCCGCGACGGCCGGCTGTACGTGTAGTCGTCGCCCGCACCGGATCCGGAGGTGGCCGACCGGACGGCGGCTCCCAGCAGCTCCCGCCACGGCTGCGGCGCGTGGAACACCTCCTCGGCCCAGCGCTTCCAGCCCCTCGACGCGCTGCCGGGCCGGCCGGTGATGCCCTGCGCGACCCGGAACCGGACCGCGTCCCGTTCCTGCTCGCTGAGGCCGTGCGCACCGTCCGCTCCGAGGTCCCACTCCCGTTCCAGTCCGTCGGCGCCGCTCCCGCAGTCCAGCCAGGCCATGTGCTGCGTGCGCTGCCCGAGCCCGAACTGCGTCAGGTACTCCTCCATGAGCTGCCCCTCCGCCAGCCCCAGGTCCGCCGGCTGGACGGCTCCCTCGGGCCGGACGAGCCCGTCGCCGTACGCGTCGTCGTTGATCTCGAAGTCGGCCGCGATGTTCATCCGCAGCCGCTCCCCCGGGCCGGTCTCCCCGCGCTCCCGGGCGGCCCGGTCCCCGCGCCCGTGGTGGTCGCGCAGCAGGTGGGACACCTCGTGCACCCAGACCGCGGCGAGTTCCTCCACGGGAGTACGGGCCACGAAGCCCGGCGAGACGTAGCACCGCCAGTGCCGGTCCACGGCCATCGTGGGCGTCCGGCGCGATTCCACGACGTGCAGGGCGAACAACGCCGTGGCCAGGTACGGCCGCACGCGGACGGCGTGCAGCCGGGCGGCATAGAGCTTGTCCAGGTCCAGAGCCACCGGGGTCACCGGGGCCACCGGGGCCACCGGGGCCACCGGGGCCACGTGTGTCACCGGCGTCACCGGGGTCACGGATGTCACCGGGGTCACGGGCCTCACCGGCCCGCCGGGACGGGTGCGCCCGAGCGGGCGGCCGCCCGGTCCGCGCGCCGGGACAGGGCCACGGCCCCGCCGAGCCGCTCGATCGTGGCCGGAACCTCCCAGTCCTCGCGGCGCAGCGCGGCGAGCGTGCTCGCGGGGACGACCACCAGGTCCGGGGCGCCGGTCTCCAGGGCCCTGGCCAGGAGCGCCCAGGCCGCGTCCCAGCGGGACTTCTCCGGGCGCCCCCGCACCGCCTCGACCACGCCGTCGAGCACGGCCTGGCGCAGGTCCCCGCGCTCGGGCAGGACGGCGCCGGCCGGGTCGGCGAGCAGGGATTCCGGGTCGGGGAGGTCCATCCGGTCCAGGCTCGCCAGGAGTTCCAGTCCGGGACCGTCTCCCACGGTTCCCCTGACCAGCAGGGAGAGCACCTCACGGGAGGAGCCGGCCGCGGTGGCGAAGGCGATCAGGCACAGCGTCATCTCCCAGCTCCGGGGGGAGGGCCACGGTCCGCCCCGGCGGGTTTCGCCCGACGGCAGCCGGTGGACGAGCCGGGGCCGGGCGGCGAGCAGCCCGCACACCGCGCGGCGGGCGAAGTCCACGGCCTCCGGGAGCCGTTCGGGGTCGAGCCGGGGCAGGGTGGCGCGGGGCCAGGTCCCGCCGAGGCCGCGCACCACCACCTCCTGGTCGTGGGTCCACTGGAGGTGGACGAAGCGGTTGGCCAGCGGCGGGCTCAGCTCCCAGCCGTCCGCCGCGGAGGACCGGGGGTTGGCGGCGGCCACGATCCGGACCTCGGGCGGCAGCTTCAGGGCGCCGATCCTCCGCTCCAGCACGAGGCGGAGCAGGGCCGCCTGCACGGCCGGGGGCGCGGTGGACAGTTCGTCGAGGAACAACAGCCCCCGGCCGGCCCGTACCAGGCGCACCGCCCAGTCCGGCGGGGCCATCGGCACTCCCTGCTCGGCGGGGTCGTCCCCGACGACCGGCAGGCCGGAGAAGTCGGACGGCTCGTGCACGCTGGCGATGACGGTGGTCAGCGGCAGGTCCAGGGACGCGGCGAGCTGGGTCAGGGCCGCGGTCTTGCCGATCCCCGGCTCACCCCACAGGAGGACGGGCAGATCGGCGGCAACGGCCAGGGTCAGCGCCTCCAGCTGGGCGTCGGGGCGCGGTTCGGTCGTCGTGTCGCGCAGCAGGACGAGCAGGCCCGCGGCGACGTCGAGTTGGGCGGCGCCGGACGGGTCGGTCTGGGCTGTCTGGGTGGTCTGGGCGCTCTGGGCTGTCTGGGCAGAGGAATGCATGCGGAATCACCTTTTGTGTGGAGCGGGAAGGGGGGCGGTGCGGGAGCGCCGGGTCAGCGGCGGTTCGCGTGCCGCGGACGCGAGCGTCCGGTCCGGCCGGGGCGGGGAGAGAGGTAGCCGGCGTGGGCCGGGCCTGTGGCCGGGGTCGCCAGGCCCGCCCGGAACAGCCCGTAGGTGAACCGCCGGAGCGCGGCCGCCTCCAGTTCGTCCCGCAACGGCCCGTCGCGCAGCAGCGCCCCGGGACCGAGCAGGCGCTCCACGACGGCGAGGGCGCCCGCGGTGTCACCGTGGTCGAGCCGCTCCCGGACACCGGAGAGGGAGTCCGGACGGCGGTGCGCCTCGTCGATGGCCCGCAGGCAGGGCAGCGGCGTGCCGGTCAGCGCGACCAGCAGCTCCTCGCGGCGGATCTCGGCCGGATCGTGGTCCAGCGGGGCCAGGACCCCGCCGACCAGGCCGATCCGGTGCCGGGCGCCCCGGCAGTCCACCAGCCGCGCTCCCCCCTCCCGGTCCGCGGCTCCGGCGGGCGGCAGGGGCGACCAGTCCGGTACGAGGGCCCGGCCGACCAGCGGGTGCAGCCGGGCGGCGTCGATCGCCCCGGTACGGAGCAGTTCGAGGTCGGGCAGGACCCAGGTCGCCGCGTCGGGCAGCACCGGCGGGGCGGGAGCGCCCGTACCGCCCTCCCCGTCCGCGGCTGCGCAGACGTGCCCGTCGGCGTCGCCGCGCAGGTGCACGTACAGCCGGTGCCGGGCCCCGAGCCGCACGGTGACCGTACCGCCGGAGCGTCCCTCGGCACGGAGCACGATCCGGGCTTCGGCCACCCACCGGTCGGCGGCGCAGCCGGGCAGCGGGAGCGGCGGCCCCGCCGGGGCGGGATCCGGCGCCGTGCCCGTACCGCCGGGTGGCAGGGCGGCCCCGGACCGGGAGCGGAGCTCGTCGCTGCGGCGGGCGTCCCACAGGTGGCGGTGCAGATCGAGGCGGTACCTCGGATGGGGTCGCGGGTGGGGATGCGGATGGGGATGCGGACCGGGCCCCGGACGGCGGCCGCCGGCGTCCCCGGAGCGGTCCGCGTCCCACAGGGCGAGGCTGATCCGCTGCCCGTACTCCGCCCAGGCGGGTGGCGTACGGGCCACGAGGTGGACCGGCCGCGCACCCCCGGGCCCCGCGTCGCCGTACCGGGCCAGTGCGATGGTCAGCCCGGGGCGCAGCAGTCCGTCCGGGGCGATCCTCGGCAGGTGCCAGCGCAGCAGGTCCGGAGCCAGGTGACGCAGATCGGCCCGGATCCGGGCCGCGAGGTCACGGCCGTGGGTGCGCGCCAGGACGCGCAGGTCGAAGTCCACGTCGACGCCGGCCGCGGCGCACGCCCCCGCCCAGTCACCGGCGGAGCGGCGGGCGGTGGCGGTCTCGATCATGGAGGGCGGCACGGCGAACTCGCGCACGCGCGGCCAGAAGGAAGGGCGGGACGTCTCGTTCGCGGTCTCGGTGAGCATCAGCACTCACCTTGCGCGGACGGGACCCCCGATCTGTGTGTACGGAAAGTCGTCATCGCGGCGAGACTAACGCCCCTCCCCGCGCCCCGCCACGCAATTCGCGGCCCGGTGGACCACCTCGCCCGCGACCACGACCGTTTCGGCCACCGTTCCGGGGATCTGCTCCGGGGCCACCGCGAGGATGTCGCGGGACAGGATCACGAAGTCGGCCGCCTTGCCGACCGTCAGCGAACCCCGGTCCTGGTCGAGGAAGTTGGCGTAGGCGGAGCCCATCGTGTAGCCGTACACCGCTGCCCGGGCGTCCACCGTCTCCTGCTCCTGCCACGGGTCGCCGCCGCCCAGGGGGCGCCGGGTCAGGGCCGTGTAGATGCCGATCATCGGGTCCATCTCGGCGACGTTCCAGTCGCTGGAGAAGGCCAGGACCGCTCCCGCCTCGGCGAGGCTGCGCATCGGCCACGCCTTGTGCCAGCGGCCCTCCCCCACGTTCTCCGCCCAGTCCTGGCCCGGACCGGCGATCTCCGGCGCGCAGTGCCGGGGCTGCATGCAGGCCACCACGCCGAGCTGCGCGAAGCGCGGTACGTCCTCGGGGTCCAGGCATTCCACGTGCACCACCTGGTGGCGGGCGTCGCGCGGGCCGTTCACCGCCCGCGCGTGCTCGACGGCGTCGAGGACGGTGCGGATGCCCCGGTCGCCCGTGGCGTGGACGAAGCACTGGAATCCGCGCGCGTCCAGCCGGGCGAGCAGCTCCGCGAACTCCTCCGCCGGGTAGAAGGTCTCGCCCCGGTGCGCCCCGCAGCCGGTGTACGGCTCCAGCAGCGCGGCCGTGCGCGGCTCGACCACGTCGTCGATGTAGAGCTTGAGGGGGCCGACCCGGAAGCGGTCGCCCGCGTACACCTTGGCCGCCGCCTCGAAGAGGTCGAGGTCCTCCTCGGTGGTGCCGCGCGGGTGGAACAGCGCGGCGACGATCCGCGAGCGCAGCCGGCCCTCGGCGCGCGCCCGGTCGTACAGTTCCAGGTCGTCGAGGGAGTTCTGCGGCTCGACGACCGTGGTGATGCCGAAGCCGATCGCGTCGTCGAGGCTCTTGGCGAGGCGCCCGTACTGGCGGTCCGGGGAGGCCCACGGCACGCCCAGGTCGCGCAGGGCGCGGTGGCCGTCGCGCGAGAGCCCCTTGATGGCGAAGTCCTTGACGAAGCCGGTGGGCTCGCCGGTCTCCGGGTCCACGGCGGCCGTGCCGAAGGGCAGGTCGGTACGGTCCTTCGCGACGCCGAGCCGGCGCATGGCGGCCGTGTTCAGCCAGGCCGTGTGGACGTCGTACGAGAGCACGATCGCGGGGGTGTCCCCGGTGACGGGGTCCAGGTCGGCGGCGGTGGGCATGCGGCCGCCGGGGATCGCGGAGTAGTCGAAGGCCTCGGCCTCGATCCACCCGGCGTCCGGGTTGGCCTCCCGCCAGGCGCCGATCCGGTCGAGGATCCCTTCGAGCGTCCGGACCCCGGCGAGCTGTACGCACGCGTCGTCGGAGCCGAGCCGGACGTGATTGTGGGCGTCGATGAATCCCGGCAGCACGAGCCGGCCGCCCGCGTCGATCCGCTCGGTGCCGGGGCCCGCCCAGCCGGCGGCCTCCGCGTCCGGGCCCACCCAGACGATGCGCCCGTCGCGCACCGCGAGGGCTTCGGCCTCGGGGAGCTCGGGGTCGACGGTGTGGATGCGGGCTCCGGTGAGGAGCAGATCGGCGGGGGCGGCGGAGTGCGGCATGGGGTGGTGCTCCTGTGCAGAGGACGTACGGGGAGGGAGGGGACAGGTGTCGGGTGGCTCGGGGGTCTCAGGCGGCCGGGGCGTACGCGGGCACGCGCCGGGCGAGGGCCCAGTACGTGAGCCCGGAGACCAACGAGCCGAGCAGGGTGAGGTCGGCGCCGCCGAGCGGGGCCACGAGCGGGCCGGTCCACAGCTCGGAGTCGCAGGTCAGGGCCGCGAAGGCCATGCCGGCGAGCAGGGCGGTCATACCGGCCGGGTGGTAGCCGGAGCGGTACCAGTAGGCGCCGTCGCTCCCGGCGTGCAGCGCGTCGGAGTCGTAGCGGCAGCGGCGCAGCAGCATGTCGGCGAGGAAGACGCCGCCCCAGGGGGCGAACACGATGATCAGGAGGGAGAGGAAGGACAGCAGGGAGGTGGTGAAGTCGGTGAGGAAGAGCGCGGCGAGCGATCCGGCGGCGGTCACGGCGGCGCTGATCACGATGGCGCGGGCCCGGCTCCACGGGATGCCGAGGACCTGGAGGTTCAGGCTGGAGGAGTAGAGCGTGATGATCGAGTTGGTCACGGAGCCGCCCAGGACCAGGGCCAGGAACAGCGGCTGGAACCAGCCGGGGAGCAGGCTCTCGGCCCCGGCGACGGCGTCGGTCATGTCGGTCTGGGTGGCGGCGGCCACGCCGGCGATCCCGAGGGCGACGGAGGAGACGAACCCGCCGAGCGCGCCCATCCAGGTGATCGACTTCAGCGAGGTGGTGCGGGGCAGGTAGCGGGTGTAGTCGGCGGGCATCGGCAGGTACGAGAAGGGCCCGGCGAGCATCACGACGAAGGCCAGGCTCCAGCCGGACAGGCCCGGGGCCAGGGCGTCGGCCGGGGCGGTGGTCTCGGTACCCGGCAGGACGAAGACCAGCAGGGCGCCGAAGCCGACGGCCAGGACGTAGGCCATCCAGCGCTCGGCGAACTGCACGGTGGCATGGCCCCACATGGCGACGGCGAAGGTGAGCGCGAGGGTGATGCCGAGCGCGAGGGCCCGGATCAGGGTGCCTCCGCCGAGGCCGACCTCGGCGAGGAAGACCTCCAGCGCCAGGGTCCCGACGACGGTGTTGACGATGGTGTAGCCGATGCTCACCACCCAGTTGAGGACGCCCGCCGGCCAGTTGCCCCGTACCCCGAAGGCGGCCCGGGAGATCACCAGGGTGGCGGTGCCGGTGCGGATGCCGCTCAGGCCGGCGGCGCTCACCGCGAAGAAGGACAGGCCACTGATCACGACCACGGCGGTGGCCTGCCAGAAGCTGAGGCCGAAGGCGACGGCGAGGGCTCCGTTGATCACGTAGGTGAAGGTCAGGTTCGACCCGAACCAGAGCCAGAAGAGGTCCTTGGCCCCGCCGTGGCGCTCGGCGTCGGGGATCGGGTCGATGCCGTGCGTCTCGACTCTGAAGACCTCGTCGACGTCGGCCGTCGTCTCCTGCTGTGCCATGCGCCTGCCCCTGACCTTCGTACCGGTGACCTGTAGAACCGCCGCAGCTACCTTGAACGCCGTTCTAAGTTCTTGAATGGCATTCAAGATGCGCTGCCGACCGGGACCCCGTCAAGACCCTGTCCGGGATAAGGTCGGCCCACGAAGATCGGGAAGGCGGCACAGGTGGCAGCGGGAGCGGCACGGCGGCGCGACGGGCAGATCGCCCAGGAGCGGATGCTGGACGAGGCCATGACGGCGATCGCCGAGGACGGGCTGGCGGCGCTCACCATGTCCGCGCTCGCCGAACGGCTCGGCACCAGCGGCGGCCACATCCTGTACTACTTCGGCAGCAAGGACCGGCTGCTGCTGGCCGCCCTGAACTGGAGCGAGCGCCAACTGGCGGCAGAGCGCGCCGAATTGCTCGGCCGCCGGGTCACCGCACACCGCAAGCTCGCGCTCTTCCTGGAGCTCTACCTGCCCCGCGGCCCCCGCGATCCGCGCTGGACGCTGTGGATCGAGCTGTGGGCCCGCATTCCCTCGAACGAGCCGCTGCGCGCCGCCCAGCAGGAGATCGACGACGGCTGGCAGCGGGACCTGGAGGCGCTCCTCGCCAAGGGCGTGGAGCAGGGCCGCTTCGCTGCCGGCCTGGACGTCGCCGCCCGGGCCTCGGAGCTGCTCGCCCTACTCGACGGGCTGAGCACCCGGGTGGTCCTGGGCGAGCGCGCGGCCGACCGGGCCACCTCCCTGGAGCGCGCCCGCTCGGCGGCGGCCCTACTGATCCCGCACCTGTAGCCGGTCCCGTATCCGGTCCCGTATCCGGTCCCGTAGCCGGTCCCGCACGCGGACATGTGGAAAGCCCGCCCGGGCCTTAGCGCCCCGGACGGGCTTTTCCGCTCCTTAGCGGAGGTTCTCGGGAGGAAGAGCTCGCTCCTCCTCGGGCTACTTCTTCTTGGCGGCGGCCTTCTTGGCCGGGGCGCCCTCGGCGTTGCCGTAGTAGGCCTGGCGCATCAGCTGCTTCAGGTCGTCGATCATCGGCATCCGCGGGTTGGCGGGGGCGCACTGGTCGGCGTAGGCGTTCATGGCCTGGGTCGGCAGGGCCTCGATGAAGGCCTGCTCGTCCACGCCCTCCTCGGCGAAGGAGGAGGTGATCCCGCACTTGCCGCGCAGCTCCTCGACGGCCTTGGCGTAGGACTCGACGCCCTCGGCGGCCGTGGCGGCCGGCAGGCCCAGCATCTTCGCGATCTCCTGGAAGCGCTCCGGCGCCCGGTAGACCTCGGCCTTGGGCCACGGGGTGGCCTTGTGGGTGACCGTGCCGTTGTGGCGGATCACGTGCGGCAGGAGCAGCGCGTTGGTGCGGCCGTGGGCGACGTGGAAGGTGTTGCCCAGGGTGTGCGCCATGGCGTGGACCATGCCCAGGAAGGCGTTGGCGAAGGCCATGCCCGCGACCGTGGAGGCGTTGTGCATCTTCTCGCGGGCCTCGGGGTCGTTCGGACCGTCGACCACGCAGCGCTGCAGGTTTTCGAAGATGAGCTTGATGGCCTGGAGGCACAGACCGTCGGTGTAGTCGTTCGAGTACGCGGAGACGTAGGCCTCGGTGGCGTGCGTCAGGGCGTCGAAGCCGGAGTCGGCGGTCACCTTGGGCGGGAGGCCCATCGGCAGCATCGGGTCGACGATGGCGACGTTCGGGGTCAGCGCGTAGTCGGCGAGCGGGTACTTCTGGGCCGCGGCCGGGTCGGAGATGACGGCGAACGGGGTGACCTCGGAGCCGGTGCCCGAGGTGGTCGGGATGGCGACCATCTTGGCCTTCTCGCCCAGCGAGGGGAACTTGTAGGCGCGCTTGCGGACGTCGAAGAACTTCTCCTTCGTGTCGGCGAACTCCACCTCCGGGCGCTCGTACATCAGCCACATGATCTTCGCGGCGTCCATCGGCGAGCCGCCGCCGAGGCCGATGATCGTGTCGGGCTTGAAGTCGCGCATCATCGCGGCGCCGGCCTGGACGGTGGAGAGCTCCGGGTTGGGCTCGACGTTGTCGATGATCTGGA
This sequence comes from Streptomyces sp. NPDC002104, assembly GCF_053593795.1. Classification (NCBI taxonomy): domain Bacteria; kingdom Bacillati; phylum Actinomycetota; class Actinomycetes; order Kitasatosporales; family Streptomycetaceae; genus Streptomyces; species Streptomyces sp. NPDC002104. Next base: position 132,407 of record NZ_JBSFDF010000010.1, read on the forward strand.
TCGACACCGCGCCCTCGCGGGCCTGCAGGATGTCGACGACCTTCTGCACGAAGCCGATGGAGACCATCGTCTTGTCGGTGACGATCGAGACGCGGCTGATGCCGTCCATCTCACCGAGGTACCGGATGGAGTTGCGCTCGAAGTAGATCTTCGGCGGGACCTTGAACCACTGCATGTTGGTGTTGCGCCGTCCGATCCGCTTGACGTTGATCAGGTTGACCGCGGTGACGTTGTTCGACACCGAGTTGTGTCCGTACGAGCCGCAGCCCAGGGTGAGCGAGGGGAGGAAGGCGTTGTAGACGTCGCCGATGCCGCCGAAGGTGGAGGGCGAGTTGGCGATGACGCGGATCGCCTTGACCTTCCTGCCGAACTCCTCGACGAGCTCCTCGTCCTCGGCGTGGATCGCGGCGCTGTGGCCCAGACCGTGGAACTCGACCATCGCGGCGGCCAGTTCGAGGCCGTGGTCGGTGTCCGAGGCCTTCAGGGCGGCCAGGATCGGGGACAGCTTCTCGCGGGTCAGCGGCTCGTTCTCGCCGACCTCGTTGCACTCCGCGAGGAGGATCGAGGCCTCGGCGGGGACGGTGAAGCCGGCCTGCTCGGCGATCCACTGCGGGGACTTGCCGACGACGTTCGGGTTCAGCTTGGCGCCGTTGGCGTCGGCCGCGTAGGCGGTGGTGCCGAAGACGAACTGCTCCAGCTTGGTCTTCTCGGCGGCGGAGACCACGTGGGCGCCGAGCCGCTTGAACTCGGCGAGGCCCGCTTCGTAGATCTCGGTGTCGAGGATGACGGCCTGCTCGGAGGCGCAGATCATGCCGTTGTCGAAGGCCTTGGAGAGCACGATGTCGTGGATCGCGCGGCCGAGCTTGGCGCTCTTGTGCACGTACGCGGGGACGTTGCCCGCGCCGACGCCCAGGGCCGGCTTGCCGCACGAGTAGGCGGCCTTGACCATGGCGTTTCCGCCGGTCGCGAGGATGGTGGAGACGCCCGGGTGGTTCATGAGGGCGCCGGTGGCCTCCATGGAGGGGGCGGTGACCCACTGGACGCAGTTCTCCGGGGCGCCCGCGGCGACGGCGGCGTCCCGGACGATGCGGGCGGCCTCGGCCGAGCAGTTCTGCGCGGAGGGGTGGAAGGCGAAGATGATCGGGTTGCGGGTCTTCAGGGCGATCAGCGCCTTGAAGATCGTGGTGGAGGTCGGGTTGGTGACCGGGGTCATCGCGCAGACGACGCCGACCGGCTCGGCGATCTCCGTGATGCCGTTCAGCTCGTCGCGGCGGATGACGCCGGCGGTCTTGAGCCCGCGCATCGAGTTCACGACGTGCTCGCAGGCGAAGAGGTTCTTGACGGCCTTGTCCTCGAAGAGGCCGCGACCGGTCTCCTCGACGGCCAGCTGGGCGAGCTCGCCGTGCTGGCTCAGAGCGGCCAGCGAGGCCTTCTTGACGATGTGGTCGACCTGCTCCTGGTTGAACGACGAGAACTGGTCGAGCGCCTTGAGCGCCCCCTGGACCAGTCCATCCACCATCTCGTTCGCCTGCATGGCAGGAACTCCTTCATTTCGACTCAACCTGAACCGCTTTCCTGATGACTCAATTCGACACCCAAAAGCGGAAGCCGCGCCGCCGAAAAAGCCCTTATCCGCCGGGCCGAAGGGCCGTTCACACCTGTTCACCTCCCCTCTATCACCCCTCTGACCTGCACATACACCCCGGGACCTAAGACCCGTGTGCGCTTGTGAAAACTTTCACAAGAATTTCGCGCGAAGTGCGCCCTACCGCGCTCCTCCCCCAGCGCGCACAATCACGGTGACGAGTCGCGTCGACCGTGAGGGAGGGAGCGCGTGCGCGTTCAGGTGCGCGTCGCGGACGGACGGAATCTGACGGTGGAGCGCTGGGGCGACCCGCACGGCAAACCCGTTTTCCTGCTCCACGGCATGCCCGGCAGCAGACTGGGCCCCGCCCCCCGGGGCATGGTCCTGTACCAGCGCCGGATGCAGCTCATCGCCTACGACCGCCCCGGCTACGGAGGCTCCGACCGCCATCCGGGCCGCACCGTCGCCGACGTGGCCACGGAGGTGGCCGCGATCGCCGACTCCCTGGGCCTGGACACCTTCGCCGTGGCCGGCCGCTCCGGCGGCGCCCCCGGCGCGCTGGCCTGCGCCGCCCTGCTCCCCCACCGGGTCACCCGGACCGCCGCCCTGGTCTCCCTGGCCCCCCGGGACGCGGAGAACCTCGACTGGTTCGAGGGCATGTCCCCCTCGAACATCCGGGAGCACTCCACCGCCGGCCGGGACCCCGAGGAGCTCGCCGCCCGGCTGATCCCGCGCGCCGCCGGGATCGCCGAGGACCCCGGCCGGCTGCTGGACGAGCTGCGCCGCGAGCTCACCGACAGCGACCGGATGATCGTCGCCGACGCGGGGCTGCGGGCGATGCTGCTGCGCAATTACCGCGAGGGGGTCCGCACCTCCGCCTACGGCTGGATCGACGACGCGATCTCCTTCAGCAGCCCCTGGGGCTTCGACCCGGCGGACATCCGCTGCCCGGTGCTGATCTGGCACGGGGAGCTCGACGTGTTCTCCCCCGTGGGCCACTCCCGCTGGCTGGCCGGCCGCATCCCGGGGGCCACCACGAACATCGACCCGGCCGCCGCGCACTTCGCGGCGCTGCGCGCCCTGCCCGACGTACTGACCTGGCTGCTCAGGGAGGTGCCCGCGCCTCCCGTCAACGAGCAGCAGCCGGCGTAGGAGGGGTCCGGCCCCCGCAGGACCCGCCGGCCGAGCCGGCCCGCCCCGCCCGCCTGGCGCGCACGCGCGGAGCACCGGCCCAACCGCTGCGAAACCAAGGGCAGTTCGGCATGCCGGTCCGCACACAAGGCGCTAGAGCCCCCCGCCCTCGGCCGGCCGGCGCTCCAAGCGCCCGGCGGTCCGCTCCGCCGATGGACCGAAGCGATGTGACCGGAGGGGAGCGGAGTCGTCCGGAGAGGTCGCGGGCCCGGAACCCGCCGCGGCATCGGGACGCCGTCACCGCCGTTCCGCGGTGACGGCCGGCCGCCGCGGCGGGCCTGCGAATGGAATGGATCTTTCCGTGAGGCAAACGGGCGAATACCCGGCCGGGGCACATTCGATCATGTTTGCCACAGCCGCCCGATCGGCCCTGAACAGGACATCATTCTGTAACAAGGACCTGCGCAGTTCGGCACGCCGATCACCGGCCGGGAAGGTAAAGTCCGCGCCAGACAGTGGCTTATCGCCCGTGTCAACCCCTCCATTCCCCATGACCTCCCCGAGGACGGCGTCATGAACACCTCCGCAACCCACCCGGCCAGCACCGTCACGGCCACCCGCGTCCCGCTCGACCGGATCGACGTCCGCGGTGCGCGCGCGGCCGCGACCCTGGGTCGCGTCCTCCCGACGGAATCCGGCCGAAAGGTTCAGACGCCCATCTTCAACTCTGCACTCTGACGAACAAGTCAGCGCTCTAGACTGGTGGAATGACCGGCCTGATCGCTTTTCGCGAGATCGTCCTGAAAGTTCACAGCAGATGCGATCTTGCTTGTGATCATTGCTATGTCTACGAACACGCAGATCAGAGCTGGCGCGCCCGGCCCAAGGTGATCTCCCCCGAGGTGATCGCACGGACCGCGGAACGTCTCGCCGAACACGCAAGGGCACACGCACTCCCCTCCGTCACGGTCATCCTTCACGGAGGGGAACCGCTTCTCGCGGGCACCGCCCGCCTCCGGCTCGTGTGCGAGGAGTTCACCCGCGCCCTCGACGGCGTCGCCGCCCTCGACCTGCGCATGCACACCAACGGCCTGCAGCTCAGCCGCCGTTACCTGGACCTCTTCGCGGAGTTCGGCGTCAGCGTCAGCGTCTCCCTCGACGGGGACCGCGCCGCCAACGACCGCCACCGGCGCTTCGCCGACGGACGCACCAGCCACCCCCTGGTCCTGGCCGCCGTGGACCTCCTGCGCACCGAGCCCTACCGCCACCTCTACCAGGGCCTGCTCTGCACCATCGACGTGGCCAACGATCCCGTGGCCGTCCTCGACGCCCTCGTCGAACTGGCGCCGCCGCGCGTGGACTTCCTGCTCCCGCACGCGACCTGGCAGACGCCCCCGGTCCGCCCCGACGAGGCCCCCGACGCCTACGCGCGCTGGCTGCTGCGGGTCTTCGACCACTGGGAGCGCCTCGGGCGCCCGGTCCCCGTACGGCTCTTCGACTCGCTGTTCTCCACCCTGGCCGGCGGGCCCAGCCTCACCGAGTCCCTCGGCCTCGCGCCCACCGATCTCGTCGTGGTGGAGACCGACGGGAACCTGGAGCAGGTCGACTCCCTGAAGAGCGCCTTCGAGGGGGCCGCCGCCACCGGGTTCAACGTCTTCGACCACGCCTTCGACCTGGTCGCGGCCCATCCCGGGGTCCGTGCCCGGCAATTGGGCCTGGCCGGTGTCAGCGACACGTGCCGCCGGTGCCCCGTCGTACGTTCGTGCGGCGGCGGGCTCTACACGCACCGCTACAAGGCCGCTCCGGGCCCGGCCGGGGACGTCTCCGGGAACGCCGCGGGGGACGCCGCGGGCGACGCCGCCGGGGACTTCGCGGGGGACTTCGACAACCCCTCGGTCTACTGCACCGACCTGCGCGAACTCGTCGACGGCGTCGAGGGCCGTACGAGCGCCCGCGCGAGCGCGCCGGAACTGTCCGACCCCGCCGAGCTGGCCGCCTCCCAGGAGCAGCTCACCCGGGACCTGCTCGCCCTCTTGAACGACCGCCGCACGGGTGATTCCGACTGGGAGCGGGCCTGGCAGGTGCTGGGCGCCGTGGAGCGGGCCGGGCGGGCGGGCGCGGACGCGCTGGACGCCGTACTGGCCCACCCCTTCACCCGGACCTGGGTCATGGCCTGCCTGGACCCCGCCCAGGAGGGCCCCCACGCCCCGCACGCCGCCCGCAGGCTGACCGCACTGGCCGCCGCCGCCGTACTGCGCGGCGGGCTCGACCTGCCCGCCGAGGTGGCCTACCGGGACGGTGAGGTGTACCTGCCGACGCTGGGCCTGCTGCGCCTGGGCGAGCCCGGCACCGAGGGGCGGGCCACGCTGCACGCCGCCGACGGGGGCTACGCCGTCCGGGAGGAGGGCCGGCGCGAGCACCGCTTCGGGCCCGCGACGGGTGACGCGCGCTGGCAGCCCGTACGCACCTGGTCGCCGGGGCCGGACGCGGCCCCGGTGGCGCTGGAGGACCTGGACCCGCACCGCAACTGCTTCGCCCGCCCGCCCCGGCTGCGGCTCGGCGCCGGGGAGGCCGAGGAGTGGCGGGGGCGCCTCGACGCGGCGTGGGCGCTGCTGCACGCCTCGGTGCCCGGGTTCGCGCGGGCGGCCGCCACCGGGCTGACCACGCTGACCCCGCTCGCGGGCGGCCCGCGCACCGCCGACTGGGGCGAGGCCGGACGCCACGGCCCGGGCGCGCTCGGAGTGCCGTACGCGGCGGGGGTGGCGGAGACCGCGCTCGCGCTGCTGACCGGACGGCGGCGGGCCGGGCTCCAGGCGCTGACCGAGGTGGCCGACCTGTACGCGCTGGACGGGGAGTGGCAGCACCCCTCGCCGTGGCGGGAGCGCCCGGTCCCGGTGTCGCGGCTGCTGGCCGACGTCCACGAGCGGGTGGCCGTGGAGGCCTACCGGCGGGCCACCGCCGCCGCCGAGCCGGGCGGACTGGACCGGATCAACCGGGCACTGGACCGGCTGTCGGGCGCGGCGGAGCTGACGAGCACCGGCAAGCGGCTCGTGGAGCAGCTGCGCTGGGAACTGAAGGCGGTCGACGCGTGACGGGGGGCCGGCCCGCGGGCGGCCTCGCCGGCCCCCTCCACGCGCTCGGCGTCCGCCCCGGCATGCGCCTGCTGGTGCACGCCTCGCTCCGCGGCACCGGCCTGCGCGCCGAGGAGCTGCGGGGCGCCCTGCTCGCCGCCGTGGGGCCGGGCGGCACCCTCGCGGCGCCGGCCTTCACCCCGCAGAACTCCAAGACCTCCACCGCGCACCTGGCGCGCATCGCGGGCCTCTCCGAGGAGGGGGTACGGGCCTTCCGCGCGGCGATGCCCGCCTTCGACCCGGAGCACACGCCGAGCCACGGCATGGGGGTCCTCGCCGAGGCGGTGCGCACCGCCCCGGGGGCGGCCCGCAGCGGGCATCCGCAGACCTCGTTCGCCGCGGTCGGCGCGGGGGCCCGGGAACTGTGCGCGGGGCATCCGCTGACCAGCCATTTGGGCGAGGAATCACCCCTGGGAAAGATGTTCTGGGAGGGGTGGAAGGTACTCATGATCAATGTGGGATTTTCCGTCTGTACCGCTTTCCATCTCGCGGAGTATCGAATTCCGAAGCCCCCCTTGCGCATGTACGAGTGTGTGGTGAAGGTGAACCTTCCGGGCTCTTCAGGGGGGCAGCCCTGTCACGGCAAAGAGGCGCCGAAGCGGGAAGGGTGGACCGCGTACGAGGACATCGCGCTGGATGACAGCGATTTCGCCGAGATCGGCAGGGCGTTCCCGGAAGACCGGATGCGCCGGGGGTGGATCGGGGGAGCATCGACCATGCTCTTCGCCCTTCCGCATGCCGTCGATCACGCGCTTGAATGGATGACTGAAAACAGACGCTGATTGACTGAACGATGAGGGGATGTGGCGGAGCAGCTCCGGAATGATGTTTCTTCGCTCGCATCTTCGGGACGGGGGTCGTGTGCCCGCATCAGTGCAGCCGTACTTTTTTCTCAGTTATGCGCATACACCGAGGTTCGGGGCGGGAGGACCGGACCCGGACATGTGGGTGGAGCGGCTTTTCCGCGATCTCTGCAGCCATGTCATGGCACTGACGAATCTGCCCGCGGGAGCCGAGGCCGGCTTCATGGACCGGGAGATACGCAGCGGTGAGGGCTGGTCGGAACGGCTCGGGGCGGCGCTCGCCACCTGCCGGGTCTTCGTCCCCCTGTTCTCGCCGCGCTACTTCGCCAGCGAAATGTGCGGCAAGGAATGGTTCGCCTTCGCGCAGCGCACCATCCACCACGTGGCGCTCAGCAATCAGCCGGCCGAGGCCATCGTGCCCGCGTTATGGGTTCCGGTACCGCCTTCCCAACTACCGCTTCCCGCCGAGCGGTTGCAGTTCAACCACAACACCTTCGGCGAGCGGTACGTCACCGACGGGCTCTACGGCCTGATCAAACTGCGGGGCTACGCCGAGCAGTACGAGAGCGCCGTCTACGAACTCGCCAAACGGATCGTCCGGGTCGCCGAGACCGTCCGGCTCGATCCGATCCGGCCGCTCGACTACCGCCTCGTGCCCAGCGCCTTCGGCTCGCCGGCCAGCACCCCCGGCAGCACCGCCCGCACCCTGCACGTCACCGTGGCCGCCTCCTCCCGGCACGATCTGCCCGAGGGCCGCAGCCCCGAGTACTACGGGGACAGCGCGCTGGACTGGAACCCGTACCACCCGGTCTCCCAGCGGCCCATCGCCTACGTGGCCGAGGACCTGGTCCGCAACCTCAACTACCAGACGACGATGGGCTCCTTCGACGACGAGGCCGGGCACTTCGACTCCAAGCAGCCGCCGACCCGGCCCGAGATCCTCATCGTGGACCGGTGGGCGGTGGAGGACGAGCAGCGCCGCCAGCGCCTGGCCGCCTTCGACCAGGAGTCCCGGCCCTGGATCAACGTGGTCGTGCCGTGGAACCGGTACGACCACCAGAGCCGCGCGAAGGAGAGCGAGCTGGCCACCCGGCTCGAGGACACCATGCCCGTCAAGATGAGCCAGGGCCGGGCCGCCTGCCGGGCCGCCGCCAACGGCGTGGCCAACATGGAGACGCTCGGGCAGATCCTGCCGCAGGTGGTGGAGGCCGCCGCCCAGCAGTTCCTCAGACACGCCCAGGTCTATCCACCGGCCGGCAGCCCCGCGGCCGGAACCGAACGGCCCCGGCTGCTCGGTCCGATGGGGATGAACGGGCCTCCGGCCCCACCGCCGGCCCCCTTCCCGCCCACCGCGGGCGACAACGCCGGGCCGGGCGGGCCCGGAGGGTCCGGCAGGTCCGGAAGGCCCGAAACCACTACCGACAACGACCGGGGGGACGCGGATGACATCGAGTCGTGACAGCCAGCACAGCGCCAGTGACGAGCACCGCGAGGGGCGCATCGTCACCTTCTACTCGTACAAGGGCGGCACCGGCCGCACCATGGCGCTGGCCAACACCGCCTGGATCCTCGCCGCCAACGGCAAGCGGGTCCTCGCCGTGGACTGGGACCTGGAGGCCCCGGGTCTGCACCGCTTCTTCCACCCCTTCCTGGACCCCTCCACCCTCGGCGCCACCACCGGGGTCATCGACCTGATCAGCGAGTACGCCTGGGCGGCCACCAGCCCGGTGCAGCGCGCCGACGACTGGCACAAGGACTACGCGCGGATCCAGCCGCACGCCGTCTCGCTCACCCCCGAGACCCTCGGCTGGGAGTTCCCCGACGGCGGGACCCTCGACTTCGTCTCGGCGGGCCGGCAGAACCGCGAGTACTCCGCGACCGTCTCCACCTTCGACTGGGACAACTTCTACGACCGCCTCGGCGGCGGGCTGTTCTTCGACGCCTTACGGGCGGACATGAAGCGCAACTACGACTACGTCCTCATCGACAGCCGCACCGGCCTCTCCGACATAGCCGACATCTGCACGGTCCACCTGCCCGACGTCCTGGTCGACTGCTTCACCCTCTCCGACCAGTCCATCGACGGCGCGGCCTCCGTGGCCCGGCAGATCGACGAGCGGTTCAACGACCGCGGCATCAAGATCTACCCGGTGCCGATGCGCATCGACGAGGGCGAGAAGGAGAAGGCCGACGCCGGCCGCGCCCTGGCCCGGATCAAGTTCGACCGCTTCCCCAACGGCCTGATCGGGGACGACCTCACCTCCTACTGGGGCGCGGTGGAGATCCCGTACCGCCCCTACTACGCCTACGAGGAGACCCTGGCCACCTTCGGCGACGAGGCCGGGCTCACCAACTCCCTGCTCTCCGCCTTCGAACGGCTCACCGCCGTCGTGACCGAGGGCGACGTCACCTCCATGCCGGCCATCGGCGAGGAGGTGCGGCTGCGCATCCGCGACGCCTTCACCCGGCGCCGTCCCGCCCTGCCCGCCGACCTCTTCCTCTCCTACGTCGCCGAGAACCGCATGTGGGCCGACTGGATCGAATCGGTGCTCACCCGGGCCGGCTTCCGGGTCGTCCCCCGGGACGTCTCCGCCGAACGGGCCCCGGCCACCGCCGGCGGGGACACCCTGGGCGGCACCGGGATCAGCGTGGACACGGCCGCGCGGACCGTGGTGCTGCTCTCCAGCGCCTACCTCAAGTCCGCCCGCGCGGTGGACGTGTGGGAGCGGGCCGCCGCCGAGGACCCGACCGGGGGCCGGCGCCAGCTGGTGCCGCTGCGGGTGGGCGACGTACGCCTGTCGACCCCGTACATCGACCGCAATCCGGTGGACCTGTTCCGCCTTGACGAGGTGCACGCCACGACCGCGCTGCTGCGCGCCGTGGAGCGCCCGATGGCCCTGCCCGACACCGTCGCCAGCGCCTCCGCGCCCGGCCCCCGCTTCCCGGGGACGGTCCCGAAGATCTGGAACGCGCCGCCCCGCAACCCCGGTTTCACCGGCCGCTCCATCGTGCTGGAGCGGATGCGCGACCAGCTCGGCGGCGGCATATCCGTGGTGCTGCCGCAGCCGCAGACCCTGTTCGGGCTCGGCGGCGTGGGCAAGACGCAGGTGGCGCTGGAGTACGTGCACCGGTTCATGGCCGACTACGACCTGGTGTGGTGGATCTCCGCCGAGCAGACCGACGACGTGGTCGCCGCCCTCGCGGAACTGGCCGTACGGCTCGGCGCGCAGACCGGCGAGGACATGTCGGCCGCCTCCCAGGAGGCCATCGACCTGCTGCGGCGCGGGGTGCCCTCCTCGCGCTGGCTGCTCGTCTTCGACAACGCCGACGATCCCGAGACGCTCAAGCGGTACTTCCCGCCGGGCGGCCCGGGGCACGTGCTGGTCACCTCCCGCAACCAGTCCTGGTCCCAGTACGGCGACGCCCTCCCGGTGGACGTGTTCCTGCGCGAGGAGTCCATCGAGCACCTCCAGCGCCGGGCCCCCGGGCTCAGCAAGGAGGACGCCGAGCAGGTGGCCATCGCCGTCGGCGACCTGCCGCTGGCCGTCGAGCAGGCGGGCGCCTGGATCGCGGAGACCGCGACCCCGGTGTCCGCGTACATCGAGCAGCTGGCCCAGCAGGCCGCCCGCGTGCTGGCGCTGAACCAGCCGCCCGGCTACCCGGAGCCGGTGGCCGCCACCTGGAACGTCTCCATAGAACGGCTCCAGTCCCGCTCCCCCGCGGCCGTACGCCTGCTCCAGCTGTGCGCCTTCTTCGCTCCCGAGCCGATCTCGGCGAACCTCCTCTACAGCAAGGAGATGATCGACGCCCTCAAGCCGTACGACTCCTCCCTCCAGGAGAAGCTCGTGCTGGGCCGCGTCATCCGGGAGATCGGCCGGTTCGCCCTCGCCAAGGTCGACCAGGTCAGCAACAGCATCCAGGTGCACCGCCTGGTGCAGGCCGTGATCCGGGCGCAGCTCTCCGAGGAGGAGCAGCGCGAGGCCCGGCACGCGGTGCACCGGATCCTGGCGGGCGCCCGGCCCGACGACGACGAGCCGATAGACAACCCGGAGACCTGGCCGCGGTTCAACACCATCTGGCCGCACCTGACCCCCTCCGAGGCCCGGTTCTGCAAGGAGCCCGAGACCCGCCGGCTGCTGATCGACCGCGTCCGCTACCTCTGGAAGCGCGGCGACTTCAAGGCCGCGTACGCACTGGGCGAGGAGCTGCGCGAGACCTGGCGCGAGACCCTGGGCGGCGACGACCTCCAGTACCTGTACCTGCGCTTCCACCTCTCCAACATCCTGCGCTCGCAGGGCCGGTTCGTGGAGGCGATGGAACTGGACGAGGGCACGCTGGAGCGCCAGCAGGCGGCGCTGGGCGTCTCGCACCCGCACACGTACATGACCACCAGCGGCCTGGCCATGGACCTGGGCGCGCTCGGCCGCTACGGCGAGGCGATGGAGCTGGCCAACGCCGCGCACGAGGGGTTCGGGCAGATCTTCCACGAGGCCCACCCGCGCACCCTGGCCGCCGCGAACAATCTGGCGCTGAACCTGCGCATGATCGGGCAGTACGCGCGGGCCAGGGAGATCGACCAGGAGGTCTTCGACCGGCGCACCGAGGTGCTGGGCACGGACCATCCGTACACCCTGTCCTCGGCGCAGAACCTGGCCCGCGACCTGCGCGAGGTGGGCCGCTACGACGACTCGGTGCAGTTGCTGAGCCGGACGTACGAGATCTACAAGCGGACCCTGGGCCGGGCCTTCCCCGGCACCCTGTCGGCGGCCAAGAACCTCGCGGTCTCGCTGCGCAGGGCGGGCGACGTGGAGGACGCGCTGCGGCTGACGACGGCGACCCGCAACCGGTACCGGGCCAAGTACACCTCGGTCAACCCGGACCTGCTGGCCTGCGAACTGAACCTGGCCGCCGACCTGTTCGCGACGGGGGACCCGGGCGGGGCGCGGGACCTGGCCCAGGAGGTGGTGGACGAGTACATCAAGGTGCCGGGCGAGCGGCACCCGTACACCCTGGCCGCGGTCAACAACCTCGCGGTGTTCCACTGGGGCACGGGGGCGGCGGAGACCGCCGAGCCGATGCTGCGCCAGACCATCCGGCACATGCGCGAGGTGCTGGGCGACAACCATCCGCACACCATCTTCGCCAACCTCAACCTGGCCAACGCCCGGGCCGACCTGGGCGATCCGGAAGGCGCCCTGGAGCTGGAGCGGATCTCGGTGATGCGGCTGCGCGAGGCGCTGGGCGTGCACCACCCGGAAACCCTGGCGAGCTCCTCCAACATGGCGGTCAGCCTGGACATGATGGGCCGCAAGGAGGAGGCGAACCGGGTACGGGCCGAGGCGGTGGCCGAGCTGACCCGGCTGCTCGGCGAGGACCACGGGCTGACCCGGTACGCGCGCGACGAGCGCCGGGTCCACCGGGACCTGGAGCCGCTGGCGGTGTGATCCGCGGGGGCGGCTCCCGCCGGGCGCCGCCCCCGCACCTCCCCTATAGACGCAGGAACAGCAGACTGGGGGGTTCGCTGTGAGTGACAGCATGACCTTTCGCAACGAGGACCTGCCGGCCCTCTTCCACCACACCGACCAGGCGGCGATCTCCCGGCAGCGGGAATCCACCCAGGCCACGCGCGCCCAGCTGATGCTGCTCGTCGTGGCCGCCGCCGTCGCCGCCCTGCCCGAGGGGCCGAAGCTCGGCTCCGCGTACCTGTCCGGGCTCGTGAGCGTCCTCGCGTACGCGGGGGTGCTGGGGGTGGGCGTACGGGCCACCCGGCGCCGGGCGCGCCCGCAGTGGCAGCTCAACCGCAGCGCCGCGGAGTTCATCAAATCGCTGGCCTGGCGGTACGCCGTCCACGGCGCCCCCTTCGGCAGCGAGGTCCCGGGCGTCGAGGAGACGTACCGGACCCGGCTGGAGGCGGGACTGAACGAGCTGCGGAAGATGGGCTGGGAGGATCCGCGGACCGCCGGGCTGGTGCCGGAGGGCGGGGAGATCACCGGGGCGATGTTCCGGCTGCGGGGGCTGGACTACCAGGTCCGCAGGGAGACGTACGTCCGCGACCGGCTGATCGAGCAGCGCAACTGGTACCAGCGCAAGACGGAGGTGTCCCGGCGGGCCACGGCCCTGTGGTCGTGGTCGATCGTGCTGCTGACCCTGCTGGCGCTGCTGTTCGCCCTCTTCGGGGCGTTCGGTACGGGTCCGGGGCCGGCGCTGACCGGGCTGCTGAGCGCGGCGGCGACGGCGGGCATCGCCTGGAACGAGGTGCGGCGCCACCATCCGCTGATCGAGGCGCACACCCTGATCGAGCAGGACCTCTCCGCGATGATGGTCGTGATGCAGACGACGATCACGGAGACGCAGTGGCCGGGCGCGGTCTACGAGACCGAGCGGTACGTGTCCCCGCAGCACACGGACTGGCTTGCCCGGCACAGCAGTTGAGCGGCCGGGCGGGCGTGGCCCTCAGTCCCGGGTCACGCCCTCCCGCCAGATCACGGTGACGGGTTTCCCGAGCGCGCGGGCGTAGGCGACGATCTCGGCGGTGCCGCCGTGCCCGCGGGCGGGCAGGCCGTCCCAGACGGCGACGAGGCGGTCGCAGGAGTCGGCGATGTAGGTGCCGGCCGCGTAGTAGGCCTCGTCGGTGGAGCGGGCGAAGTCCATCCGGACCTCCTGCGCGGCCCGGTGCTTGAGCCCGAGGTAGCGCTCCAGCGCGCCGGTGTCCTCGAACCCCTCCTCGTAGTCCCCGCTGGGGATGACCACGGTGAGGTCCGCGCCGTACTCCAGGGCGATGGCGGCGAACAGCTGGTCGGCTCCCTCGGCGAGGCTGGAGAGGGCCTCCAACGGCCCTTCGTGGCCGCCCAGTACGGCCCGCAGGCCGTCCTCCACATGGCCGAGCAGCTCGTCCGGGATCGACCGGTGGCCGGTCACGCCGATTCGCTTCATGCGGAAACCCGCTCCCCCCGTGGACACGAACGCCCTGGACATCCTCCCAGAAGGCGGGAGGACGTCCAGGGGTGCGGCGGGGGCGCACGGGTCCGTGATGCGGCCCCGGGCGGGGGCTAGTAGACGCTCACGCCGTACGCGTTGAGCGCCTCGACGACGGGCTGGAAGAACGTGGTGCCGCCCGAGGTGCAGTTGCCGCTGCCGCCGGAGGTGAGGCCGACGGCGCGGGTGCCGGAGTAGAGCGGGCCGCCGCTGTCGCCGGGCTCGGCGCAGACGTTGGTCCGGATCATCCCGTAGACGACGTCGCCGCCGCCGTAGTTGACGGTGGCGTTGAGCCCGGTCACGGTGCCGCTGTGGATGCCGGTGGTGGAGCCGCGACGGGTGACGGCCAGGCCGTTGGTGGCGTTGATGGCGCTGGTGATGTCGACGCTGCCCACGGTCCCGGGGTGGGCGACCGCAGCGTTGTCGTAGCGGATGAGTCCGTAGTCGTTGTTCGGGAAGCTGGAGCCCACGGTGGCGCCGATGACGGTGGTGTGGGCGGAGTTGGTCCACCAGGTGCCCGCGCCGTCGGTGCAGTGGCCGGCGGTCAGGATGTAGTAGGTGCTGCCGCTGCGCACGTTGAAGCCGGCCGAACAGCGCCAGCCGGAGGCGTAGATGGCGTCGCCGCCGGAGATCAGCTTCCTGATCTTGCCGGGGGTGCGCTCGATGCGCAGGGCGGCCGCGTTGGTTCCGGCCTCGCTGCGGATCCGGGCGATGTCGGCGGCCGAGACGGTGGAGTCGGCGGTGACCACGAGGGTGCCGGTGGCGGGGTCGGTGTGCCAGGCGGTGCCGGCCACGTCGGCGCGCAGGACCGAGGCGCCGGCGGAGGCGAGCCGGTCTGCGCTGAAGCCGCCGTCGGCGTGCGCGGACGTGGGAGCCGCGAGGGCTGCCACCGCGGCCATGCCGGTGGCCACGGCGAAGAGCCGGGAACGGATGATGCTCTTGATCGTCACTTGTCGTCCTCCCGAGTGGGGTTCGGAGGCCCGGCGGGGTGGGGTGGTGCCGGAGCCCGTGGAGGGCGGCCGGGGGCGCGGCGGACGGGATAGCGTTCGACGTGCCCCTGACAAGCCCCGAGAGACGCTGACGGGAGTCTCCTGGTGTCAGATACCGCTTACAAGGGCGCCTTTCAGCCGCCTCTCGCCCGCCTCGATCCCGAAGGGCAGGGTGTTGCCCGGCGGAGGGAAGGGGCACACGAAGTGGTCCGCGAAGGCGCACGGCGGGAGCTGGACCCGGTTGAGGTCCACGGTCACCGAGCCGTCCGCGGCGGGCGCGGCGGGCTTGAGGAAGCGGAACCGGTAGCTGGACCGGCCCGCGGTGGCATCGCCGAGGACCGCCCAGAGGGTGCCGTCCTCCTCGTCCACCGCGACCCGCAGCGTGTGCCGGGAGCCCGCGAATGCGAAGCTCAGCTCACCGCCCAGACCGAGCCCGCGCGCGCGGCCGTCCACGTTCTCGACCTGGACCGTCCGGTCCTCCCCGTACGGAGCGAAGTGCCCCGGCACCGCGTACGCCGGGTCGTACGGGGTGGCCTCGATCCCGGCGAAGGCCGCGCGGCCCGGCGCCGCCGGGTCGAACACCCGTACCGCCCAGTCCCCTTCGCGCCGGATCACCACGAGCCGCACCTCCCCGGCCGCGAGCCGGGAGTGCGAGGGCGGGGCCCCGTCGGCGGCCAGGACGGCGGGGCCGGTGAGGGGCTCGCCGTCCAGGGTGATCCCGTCCCCGGGACCGGCGGTCAGGGTCACGCCTCCGGCGCCGGCCCGCCAGGAGCCCGGAACGGCCGGAATTCGACCTTCCGGGTAGTCGGTGAGCCAGTGCGTGCCGGTCAGCGCGAGCGGCCCGTACGGGGCGGACACGGTGGCCACCCGGTGCTCGTGCCACTGTTTCCAGGCCGCGGCCGGATCTTCTGTTCCCCCGGCGGCACCGGGTGGATCGGTTTCGCCGGTCTCGGCTGCGTCAGCGCTCATGCCGCTCAACCCTTCCACACGGGCCGGGCCGGAAACCGGGCCGTACGCCGTCCGGGCCTGTGCCCGTCCGCACCCGCACGCGTCCGGACCACGCGCCGGACCGCGCGCCGGTGCACGTCCGGAACGCACGGACGCCCCGGACACCCTCCCCGCGAGGGGGAGGACGTCCGGGGCGCTGCCGTGCTCACGCGCGTCCGGCGGACCTGGCGCCCGGACCCTGGGGCCCGGGCACCTGGGGCCTAGAAGACGCTGACGTTGTACCGGGAGAGGGCTTCCTTCACGGGCTGGAAGTAGGTGGTTCCGCCCGAGGTGCAGTTGCCGTTGCCGCCGGAGGTGAGGCCGACCGCGTGGGTGCCGGAGTACAGCGGGCCGCCGCTGTCGCCGGGCTCGGCGCAGACGTTGGTCCGGATGAGGCCGTAGACGATCTCACCGTTGCCGTAGTTCACGGTGTAGTTCAGACCGGTCACCTTGCCACCGTGGATACCGGTGGTGTTGCCGCGCCGCTTGACCGACAGGCCGACCTTGGCGCTGATGGCGTCCTTGATGTCCTGGCTGCCGACGGCACCCGTGTGCGACAGGGACTTGTTGTCGTAGCGCACGATCCCGTAGTCGTTCGTCGGGAAGCTGCTGCCCGCGGTCGCACCGATCTTGGTGGAACCGGAGGAGTTCGCGTACCAGGTGCCCGCACCGTCGGTGCAGTGACCCGCGGTCAGGAGGTAGTACGTGCTGCCACGGCGCACGTTGAAGCCGAGGGAGCAGCGCCACTGCGTGGTCCAGATGCCGCTGCCGCCGGTGATCAGCTTCGACAGCTTGCCGTGGGTCCGCTCGATGCGCACGGCCGAGCCGTTCGCACCGGCTTCCTTCTTGATCTTCTCTATGTTCGCGTCCGAGACGGTGGAGTCCGCGGTGACCACGACGGCCCCCGTGGCGGGGTCCGTGCCCCAGGCGGTGCCGGCGACGTCGGCACGCAGGAGCGAAGCCTCCACCGCGGCGAGGCGCTCGGCGTTGACGCTGCCGCCGCTCGGGGCCTCGGACGCCGACGCGGGAACCGCGAGGGTGGCCACGGCGGTCAGCCCGGCGGCCACGGCGAGGAGCCGGGAACGGAAGTTGCGCTTGATCGTCACTTATTGTCCTCCCGAAGGGAATCGAAGCCCGGGGGCAGGTGCAGTGCCCGGGCTCGTGCGGGCAGCAGGGACCACGACCGGCATATCGCCGTTCGCCGTGCCCCTGACAAACCCCGTAAATGCTATCGAAGAATTTCTGCCGTCAGGCCCGCCCGGCAAGAGCCGATTTCAGCCACTGTCCGCTGACGGTCGAGCGACCCGACCGGCATACTCCCTTGCCGCAGACCAGGCCACGCCACCACCCCTCCCCCTCCGTCTCCCGGAACGGCCGGAAATCGCCCTACTGAATCACCGATGCGAGGGGCCGGGCCACGCCCGTGCCAAACCGGAACCAAGCCGTCACCAAGCCGGAGCCGAAAGGGGCCCGAAGCGGAGGCGGAACGTCCTCAGCAGCCGTCGCAGGGACAGCAGCAGCAGTCCCCGCAGCCGCAGTCGCAGTCACCACAGCAGTCGCAGCCGTCGCAGCAGTCACTGGCATCGCACCAGGGGTCCTTCTTCTCCCGGGACCACGGGCCCTCGTGCTCCGCACAGCACAGCTGGCAGGTGCAGAACAGCCCCAGGGCCACCGCGCAGCCCGGCAGCAGGTCCCGGCGGGGCTTGCGCGGGGGCGCCGGCGGTGGACCGAAGTCCACCGGGGGCGGGCCGAAGGAGCCCGCGGGCGCCCCGTCCGTCCCCGCGCGGGCGGTATGCGCGGTATGCGCGCAGCCCGCGGTCCCGAAGGCCCGGTCCACGGAGGTGCGCAGCTCGTGCACGAGCAGCCGGTGGGCGAGCCCCGCGTCGGCGAACTCCACCTCCCGCAGCGCCAGCCTGATGCCGCGCAGCGCGTCGTCGCACAGCCTGCGCGCCTCGGCGCGGGGGGTCCCGGTGGCGGTGAGCGGGTTCCAGGCACCCGCCGCCGCGTCCGCCGCCTGGTCCTCGACGGCGTCCAGCAGGTGTGCGAGCCGCCCGAAGTACCGCCCGGCCTCGGCGAGCGCGGGGGCGTTGCCTGGCCGTCCGGCGAGGGTCGCGGTATGGGCGAAGGCGGCGGCCGTGGCGGTCTCGGTCGGCTCGGTCACCACGAGCACCGGCGTGCCGGCTCCGGCCAGGGTCTCGATGCCCGCCTGCCGGTCCACGGCGTCGACGAGCACGGCCGTGTCGAAGCCGAGCGAGGCGCCGGTACGGGCGCCCGCCCGGTCCCAGCCACGGGCCACCCGGCGCGCCGCGAGGGCGATCGGGGCGCGCGCCAACAGGCCGTCCCGGTCCGCCACGTGGTCGCGGACCTTCGCGGAGGCCAGGACCAGCGAGACGGCGGCGGCGAGCCGTGCGCCCTCGCCGTTGGCCACGGCCGCGGTGCGCATCCCGCGCAGTGGACAGGGGCCCGCGGTGCGCCGGGAGCCGGGGGCGGGACCTGACTGAGCCTCCGTCAGAACGGAGACGAGCAGCCCGTCGTAGTTGGTCACGATCCTCGCGAACTGACCGTGGTCCCCCCGAAGTGCCAGGCACAGACCGCAGAGATGGGCCATCCACTCCGTCTTGAACCGTTCCCCGAGACGATGCGTGCAGGGTCTGACGATGCCGAACAAAACGATTCCCCCGTGTGTCATACGCGTGCTGACGGGCATGGTAGCGAGACCGGCCGTCACCCGTACGCCCCCGTCAGTCACCCGTACGGCGGCGCCGGTCGTATTTTCACTCAGTCAGCAGCGGTAGCCGCCCGGATCCTTGACGGTGCAACGGATGTTCTGCACCAGTACCGTCACGAAACCCCTGCGCGGCGCCTATCCACTTGGCGCGTTGTCAGCATCATGGACGACGATAGGAACGCGGAAGAGAAGACAGACTGACCGCGATGAAAGGAGGCGTCCATGGGTTCGGTGCGCAAGGCGAGTGCCTGGCTGGGTCTCGTAGAGGACAGCGACGACGAGCGTTACTACGACGACGACTACGCGGAGGCCCCGCAGGGGGGTTCGGTGGTCGGCCCCGGCGAGCAGTGGGTCACTGACCCGCGCGTCAAGGTGGCGTCGGAGTCCGCCGTCGAGCAGGGCCGCCGCATCGCGACGGTCACCCCGGACGGCTTCCGCGACGCCCGCGGCATCGGCGAGCTGTTCCGCGACGGTGTCCCGGTCATCGTGAACCTGTCCTCGATGGACCCGGGCGACGCGAAGCGCGTGGTCGACTTCGCGGCCGGTCTGACCTTCGGTCTGCGCGGTTCGATCGAGCGGGTGGCGACCAGGGTCTTCCTGCTGACCCCGGCCGACACCCAGATCGTGAGCGGCGAGTCCGGCGGCCGCTCGCGCGACTTCTTCAACCAGAGCTGAGCAAGGCCCTCACCGGCCGCCTCCGGTTCCTTCCGGCCCTCCCGGCCTCCAGCGGGCCCCACCCGGCCCTAGCGGAAGGCGTCGAGCCCGGTGAGCGCCTTGCCCAGCACGAGCTGGTGCATCTCGACGGTGCCCTCGTAGGTGAGGACCGATTCGAGGTTGGTGGCGTGCCGCATGACGGGGTATTCGAGGGAGATCCCGTTGGCGCCCAGGATGGTCCGCGCGGTGCGGCAGATTTCGATGGCCTCGCGGACGTTGTTGAGCTTGCCGAAGCTGATCTGCTCCGGGCGCAGGGTACCCGCGTCCATCCGCCGCCCCAGGTGGTGGGCGAGCAGGATCCCCTTGTGGAGTTCCAGCGCCATGTCCGCGAGCTTGGCCTGGGTGAGCTGGAAGCCGCCGATGGGCCTGCCGAACTGCTCGCGCGTCTTCGCGTAGCCGAGCGCCGACTCGAAGCTGGCGCGCGCCGCGCCCATGGACCCCCAGACGATCCCGTACCGCGCGTGGCTGAGGCAGCCGAGCGGCCCCTTGAGTCCGGTGACGCCCGGGAGCACCGCGTCGGCGGGCAGCCGTACGTCGTCCATGACCAGCTCGCTGGTCACCGAGGCGCGCAGGGACCACTTGTGCTTGATCTCGGGGGCGGAGAAGCCGGCGCTGTCCGTGGGGACGGCGAACCCGCGGATCCCCTCCTCGGTCTGCGCCCAGACGACGGCCACCGCGGCCACCGAGCCGTTGGTGATCCACATCTTGCGGCCGTTCAGCACCCAGTCCGAGCCGTCCCGCTTGGCATGGGTGCGCATCGCGCCGGGATCCGAACCGACGTCCGGCTCGGTCAGGCCGAAGCAGCCGATGAGCTCGCCGGCGGCCATGCCGGGCAGCCACCGCTGCTTCTGCTCCTCGGAGCCGTACTTCCAGATCGCGTACATCGCGAGCGAGCCCTGTACGGAGACCAGCGAGCGGATCCCGGAGTCGGCGGCCTCCAGTTCCAGGCAGGCGAGCCCGTACTGGACGGCGCTCGCGCCCGCGCAGCCGTACCCCTCGAGCGACATCCCGAGGGCTCCGAGGGCGCCGAGCTCCTTGGCGATCTCCCGGATCCCGGGCAGCTCGCCGTTCTCGTACCACTCGGCGATGTGCGGCAGGACCCGGTCGGCGGCCCAGCCGCGGACGGTGTCCCGGATGGCGAGGTCCTCGGGCGTGAGGAGTTCGTCGAGCCCGAGCGGGTCGGTGGGAACGAAGGACACTGCGCCTCCTGGCAGGCCGGATCACAAAACCTAGCGCTGCAAGTTTGTCGGTCCACCGGCCCGCGGTCCACCCGCTTCCGGTGTGACGCCGGTCCTGTGGCCCGGGCCGGCGGCGCCGGTCCGGGCGTGCCGGTCCCGCGGCCCCGGTCCTGCGCCAGCGGTCCGGCGCCCCCGGTCCTGCGGGCAGACTTCGGACATGCTCGATACCTCCGCGCGACTGCTGCGCCTGTTGTCCCTGTTGCAGGCCCACCGGGAATGGACCGGGGCCGATCTCGCCGGCCGGCTCGGCGTGACGCCGCGGACCGTGCGCCGGGACGTGGACCGGCTGCGGGAGCTCGGCTACCCGGTGAACGCCAGCCCGGGCACCGGCGGCGGGTACCAGCTGGGGGCCGGGGCCGAGCTGCCGCCGCTGCTGCTCGACGACGACGAGGCCGTCGCCGTGGCGGTCGGGCTGCGGACCGCCGCCGGGAACGGCGTGGAGGGCATCGGCGAGGCCTCCGTACGGGCGCTGGCGAAGCTGGAGCAGGTGCTGCCCTCACGGCTGCGGTCCCGGGTGTCCGCGCTGAACCGGTTCACCGTGCCGATGCTCCGCGGGGCGGGCGCCTCCGCAGTCGACCCCTCGGTACTGACCGAGCTGGCCGGCGTGTGCCGCGACACCGAGAGGCTGCGCTTCGGCTACCGGGACCACGGGGGCACGGTCACCCGCAGGACCGTCGAACCGCACCGGCTGGTGTGCAGCGAGCGCCGCTGGTACCTCGTCGCCTGGGACCTGGACCGGGAGGACTGGCGGACCTTCCGGGTGGACCGGATCGAGCCCAGGCCGCCGCACGGACCGCGCTTCACCCCGCGCCCGCCGCCCGCCGAGGACCTGGCCGCGTACGTCTCCCAGGGCATCTCCCAGCGGGTGTACGCGGCCCGCGCGGTCATCCTGCTGCGGGTGCCCCAGGAGGAGGCCGCGCGGATCGTCGGGCCGGCCGACGGGACCCTGGAGCCGCTCGACGAACGGAGCTGCATCCTGCGCACCGGGGCGGTCAGCCTCGATGTCCTGGTGATTCACATCATGCTGATCGGGTGTGAGTTCGAGGTCGTCGAACCGGCCGAGCTGACGGACCGGATCCGGGCCGCGCGAGATCGGCTCGGCAGGTCTCTGGAACCGCGCGAAGCGGCCGGAGAAGTGAAGGAGTTGTAAGGAAGCGGAGGGGGCGGAGGGGACCCGGAGTGCGCGCCGCCCACAATTCCGGGGAGTTCCGGAGGAATTCGAAACAGAATTCATCCCGGGCGTGTCGCGGGACGGCAAATAAAAGGTCCGGACGAACTGCGCCGTGGGAGACTGTCGACAATCCGTGACCCAAGCGTGACCCGGTATGGAGGAACGTCCGGGCGCGGCGCTGACGTTCCGGCCCTTTCGCGTCCGGGGCCGGCCGCGAAAGGCACGTCGCCAGCCCCGGACGCACCACGGCGGGCCCCGGTCCGAGGACCGGGGCCCGCCGTGGGCGTGCGAGCGGAGGGGGTGCGTACCGTCCGGCTCAGCCGCCGGTCGCCGGGCGGGGCGTCGCGCCGCGCGCCGGGGCGCGCTCCGCGTGGGCCGGGCGGCGGCTGCCGGCCGGGGTGAGCGGGGTCCGCTCGGAACGGATCAGGTGCGGACGGGCGGAGAGGTGCGCGGCGGGCCGGGCCGCCGGCTGGTGCCCCCCGGCCGGTGCGGAAGCGGGCGCGGCGGCCGCGCCGCCGGCCGGTGCCGCGGCCGGAACCTGGACGACCGGCTCGGCCGGCTCCGGCTGCCGCAGCACGACAGGCTGAACGGCCTGCACGGCCTGCACGGCCTGCACGGACGCCGCGGGCAGCTGCGCCGCGGGCTGCGCGGACACCGCCACGGGCTGCCGCTCGGGCTGGGCCGGCTGCCGCTCGGAGGGCTGCTCCCCGGGCCGCCGGAGCTTCCACTTGCCGCCGGCCGAGAGCAGCGGGACGAGCACCCCGGTGAGGGCCTCGGGCACCTGCCCGGCCTCCACGAGGCTGCGCAGCCGCGCGCGCACGTCGAAGACGTAGGCCTCGACCCGGGCGATGAACGGCTCGAACCACGGCAGTGCCAGCAGCACCAGGAGGCCGGCGAGCCAGCCGAGCAGGACGTCGCTGACCCAGTGGGTGCCCAGGTAGACGGTGGTGGCGCCGACGCTCAGGGAGACCACGGCGGAGACCAGGGAGAGCACCCGCCGGGTGACCCCCGTGGAGGCCAGATAGGCCAGGATCCCCCAGGTCACCACGGCGTTGGCGGTGTGGCCGGAAGGAAATATATCGCCGCCCGCGAAGAGCTCGGCCGAGCCGACCTCGGTGGCGTAGTGCGGACCGAGCCGGCCCAGGCCGAGCTTGACGGCGCCCACGGTGATGTTGAGCAGCAGCAGCGCCACGCCGAGGGTGATCAGCGGGCGGAGGGTGTGCTGCCGCCAGGACCGCCAGCCGAGCCACGCGGCGACCATGACCGCGGTGGGGCCGCGCTGGCCCAGGACGACGAGGTAGTCGAGGAAGGCGTGGAGCTGCGGCCACTGCTCGTACGGCCGGAAGAACATGATCTGCCAGTCGAGGCGGACGAGCCAGGAAGTGGTCAGGACCGCGACGACGATGGCGAGGTAGATGCCGAAGGTCGCCCCGAGGAGCACGACGCGGTGCCGGCTCATCCGCGGTGTTTGCAGATGAGCCGGTCGCTCTGGTTCCCGGTCCAGCCGGGCGAACACCCGCTCCAGTCTGGGCAGGATTTGGTCGGTACGCACTCAATCGACGTTACCGCGCGCCGATGGGCGGCCCGGTCGAATCGCGGGCTTTGTGATGACCATGTGATGTGGAGTTGCTCTCACACGGGACTTAATTCCCTGCATTCTGCCTTTGGTTGGAGCGGGGAAGGTCCTTCCCCGCGTCTTTTCCTCGCACACTTAGCCCGCGTTTATCACTGCTGGTCAAATTGTTTTGCCCAAACATGGAGCGGAACGATCCATTCCGTGAACGTGGAGCGCCGGGCCCCTCGCCGGGCCCGTACCCGGCGAGGCCTACGGGGGCCCCGACCCGTTCAGCCAGAAGGCCCCGTACGCGGCCGAGGCGGCGGCCGCCGCGCCCAGCACCGCGGCCGCCCGGCCCGTCCGCCACCGGGCCAGCGCGAGCGCCGGCGGGAACACCAGCGGGAAGGCGGGCAGCAGCAGCCGGGGCTTGGAGCCGAAGTACCCGGAGGCGCACAGGGCCAGCGCCACCACGATCCCCGCGTACACCAGCAGCGGCGCCGGCAGGCGGCGCCGCACGCAGAGCGCGTACAGCCACAGCACCAGTGCGACCCCGGCGATCAGCCCGATCCCGGCGAGCGGGCCGGCGAGGCCCGGGGAGGCGAACCGCGCCCCGATGAACCGGGCGAACGCCAGGCCGCCGTCGAAGCCGTTGCCCCAGCCGCCCTGCACGTCGAGGTAGCCGGCCGGGCCGCCGCCGGTGCGCGCGCCCACCCACAGGACGTACGCCGCCGCGCCGAGCGGGGCCAGCAGGGCCCCCGCCACCGGCCGCCACGAGCGCTCTCCGCCGCGCAGGGCCAGGGCGGCGGCCGCCCACACCGCCGCGACCACGGCGGCGCCGACCGGCCGGGTCAGCCCGGCACCGGCCGCGAGCAGCCCGGCGGTGAGCCAGTGCCCGCGCAGGACGGCGTAGAGGCTCCAGGCGGCCAGCGCGGTGAACAGCGACTCGCTGTACGCCATCGACTGCACGATCCCGACGGGCAGCGCGGCCCAGACCCCCACGGCGAACACCCCGGCCCTGCGGCCGTGGACGGACTCGGCGACCGCGAAGATGCCCCAGGCCGCGGCGAGCCCGGCGAGCGCCGACACCACCAGGCCGGCCGATCCGTACCCGAACCCGGTGACGGCCGAGACGATCCGCTCCAGCCAGGGCAGCAGCGGGAAGAAGGCCAGGTTGGAGTGGACATCGCCGTTCGGGAGCGCCACCTCGTACCCGTACCCCTCGGCCGCGATGCGGGCGTACCAGAGGGAGTCCCAGCGGGCCGAGAGCAGGGTGTGCGGGCTGCTGCCGGCCACCGCCCCCCACACCGCGAGCACGGTCAGCCCGAGCAGCCGGACCGTCACGAACACGGCCAGAGCGGGCGCGGCCCGGCGAAATCCAAGATCCTTCACGGGCATGATTATCGAGGTCCGGGGCGGTCGCGCCCGGGCAGGGAGGGCCGAGGTGGAACGAGTGGCGCACACCACAGCGCAGCCGGCGGCGGGATGAGAGCTTGACCACGTGTCGGACAGCCGAACTCGCGTACGCTGACTCTTCACTCGCGTGTCGACGCCGGACCCCGTAGGACGCCACCCTCCCCACCCGTGGCTCCGATAAGACGCTGGTCCGCCGAGTGCGAGGGATCACCTGGGAGGTACATGCATGTCGGGGACGAACGTGACCGGCGACAGGAACCCTTCCCCCTGGCAGCGACTGCGGCGACTCGGCGCGGCCTCCGGCGGGGCCAACCGCTGGGCCGTGCTGGCGGTCCTCTGCGTGAGCCTGGTGCTCGTGGCGCTCGACGCGACGATCCTGCACGTGGCCGTCCCCTCCGTCACCGAGGACCTGCGTCCCGGCCCGATGGAACTCCTCTGGATCGTCGACGCCTACCCGCTGGTGTGCGCCGCCCTCCTCATCCTCTTCGGCACCCTCGGTGACCGCGTCGGCCGCCGCCGCGTGCTGCTCCTCGGCTACGGGCTCTTCGGCGCGGCCTCGGCCCTGGCCGCCCTCGCCGACAACGCCCAGGTCCTGATCGCCGCCCGCGCGCTGCTGGGCGTCGGCGGCGCGATGATCATGCCGGCCACCCTGTCGATCCTGCGCCAGGTCTTCCCCGACCGGCGCGAGCGGGCCCTGGCCATCGGCATCTGGACGGCCGTGGCCGCCGTCGGCGCCGCCAGTGGCCCCGTCCTCGGCGGCTTCCTGGTCCAGCACTTCTGGTGGGGCTCGGTCTTCCTCATCAACATCCCGCTCATGATCATGATCCTGCCGCTGGGCCGGTGGCTGCTCCCCGAGTCCAAGGGCACCTGCGACGGCCCCTGGGACGTGCTCGGCGCGCTCATGGCGGCCGGCGGCGTGCTCGGCGCGGTCCTCGGGGTCAAGCGGCTCGGCGCGGAGCGCCACCTCGCCGACCCCCAGGCCCTGGTCCCCCTCGTGCTCGGAGCGGCACTGCTGGTCCTCTTCGTCCGGCGCCAGAAGCGCCGCGCGCACCCGCTGATCGACATGCGGATGTTCTCCCGGCCGGCCTTCACCACCTCCGTCGGCTGCATCGTGCTGGCGATGCTGGCGCTGGTCGGCCTGGAGCTGATCGCCGTCCAGTACCTCCAGCTCGTGCTGCACCTGAGCCCCCTGGAGACCGGGCTGCGCCTGCTCCCGCTCACCTTCGCCGCGATGGCGGCGGGCGCGACCGGCTCGTACACCCTGGCCCGGACCGGCCCGCGCAGGATGGTCTCCCTCGGCTTCGTCCTGACGGCCGGCGCGGTCCTGCTCCTGACCCTCATGGGCCAGCACGACCGTCCCGTCCTCCTGATGGTGGGCTTCGTCCTGCTCGGCTTCGGCCTCCAGACCACCCTCTTCGCGGCCTACGAATCCATGCTGAGCGAGGCCCCGGCCGCGACGGCCGGCGGCGCGGCCTCGATCGGGGAGACCTCCTACCAGCTCGGCGCGGGCATGGGCATCGCCCTGCTGGGCAGCGTGATGAACGCGGCCTACGCACCGGGCCTCGCGTCGGTCCCGGGCGTCTCGCAAGCCGACTCCACCGGCGCGTCCCACTCCCTGGGCGAGGCCTACCAGATCGCGGCGCGGCTCGGCGGACCGGCGGGCGAGTCGTTGTTCTCGGCCGCCCGGCACTCCTTTGTGCACGGCCTGCACGTGACCCTGGTCGTCAGCGCGGCGCTGCTCCTGGCGGGCGCCCTGATGGCCCTGAAGCTGCCCCGCACGATGGAATGCGCGGACACGGAACCGGTCCGCCTCCCCACCCAGCAGACCCCCGAACCCCCGTCCGCCACCCCCCGCATCCCACCCCAGCCCCACCCGGACCACGACCCAGCCCTGGGCCACCCGGCCTGACGGGGGCCTGGGGCGCAGCCCCAGAGGCCCGGGCGCAGCCCGGCACCCTCCCCAGCCCCGCCGGCGTCTGAGGCGCGGGGTCCGGGCGGAGCCCGGGGAACGGGCGAAGGGCGGGTAGGGGACCCGGCCCCGCAGGGCAGCCCACCCGCACCGGCCCGCTACACCCGCGCCCGCATCACCCCTGGGCTCCCGGCCGGCTCGGCCCCGCCGACGCCCCGGGGGGGGCGGCACAGCGGGAGCCGACGGGCCCGGGGCAGGCGCAGCCGGGGCCGGGGCCGGCGACGCCGAGGGCGCCACAGGCGCAGGCGCAGGCGCCGGCGCCTCCGCCCGCCCGGGCGGCAGCACCAGCAGCATCCCGATCCGCAGCGCCCCGGGCCGCGGCCCGACCACCCCCCGGTTCGCCGCGTAGAGCGCCTGCCACCCACCCCGCACCCGATGCCTCCGCGCGATCCCCACCAGCGTGTCCCCGCCCCGCACCACGTGCATCCGCCCCGCCAGCCCGTACCGCTTCGCGCACACGGGCCACGCCTCCCAGCCCTGGCTGCCCAGCAGCTCCTCCCCGACCCGGATCTGCTGCTCCCGGGTGGCGAGGTCCGCCCTCGGCGCGAAGGCCAGCCCCCCGTGCTCCTCCCAGGTCGGCTGCCAGAACTGCAGTCCGCCGTAGAAGCCGTTCCCGGTGTTCACCGCCCAGCGGCCCCCGCTCTCGCAGTCGGCCACGCAGTCCCAGGGCCACTGCCCGCCGGGCCCGCAGTCCACCGCCCGGCCGGGGGCCCCCGGCCGGGGCGGGGGCGGTGCCGCGACCGCTGCCGCCGATGCGAGCAGGAGGAGGGTGAGCGCCACCGCGCCCACCCCACCCGGAACCCCGAAGTTGCGCATCGCGCCACGCTACGCAGCCCCGTACCACCCCCCGCGCTCGCCACACCGCGCCCCGTGCGCCCCCACCCGCTCGGCCCACCGCCGAAACGGCCAGCACCGGCCAGCAACTGCGCACAACCAAAAAAGAGTTGGCACCAAAAAAACGGTCCCGTAGGACCGTTCACTCCTTCGGGGGTCCGGTTCGATTCCGTTCCCTCAAACGGCGTGACCCCGGCCGCCACTCCCCCGTTGAGCCCGGCGAGCCGGAACCCCCCGGCCCCGCACGCCTAGTCCGAGGAGCCACCCCGTGCCGCGCATGCTCGAAGTCAGTGATGAGGTACGTGCCGAGATCGGCGACGAGGAGGCCGAGCGGCTGCTCGCAGGTGACGGATCCCCGGGCAGTTACGACTGCACTTCCTGCCGCACCCCCGGCGATTCCGAGCGCGAGCAGACCAGCACCGTGCTGTTCGTCGGCGACGAGACGGCCGTCCTGGCCTTCGCCCACGCCGGCTGCATCCCCTCGCAGGTCGTCTCCGTGCCCGAGGCCGACCTCCAGGGCGCCGTCCGCTCCATCACGGGCGACAGCCCCGCCCCGGCGGCCCCCGCCGGCGACGTACCGCAGTCCGTGCCCGGCGGCCAGGCCGTCCTCGGCATCACCAGCGGCCTGATCCTGATCAACGGTGAGCTGCACCCCGCCCTCGTGGTGGAGCCGACGGCGCCCATCGCGCGCCCCGGCACCACCGGCCCCGGCGACGACTTCCTCCCGCTCCTCATCGAGCAGGGATTCATCCCGATGACCGACACCGAAGAGGTCCCGCAGGCCCTGAGCGGCTGGTCGATCCTGCTCGCCGCCGGTCAGCTGCACTCGGTGCTCCAGCCCGGTCAGATCGCCTGGTGGCAGGCGCACCGGCCGCTGTCGGTCACCGACGGCTGGCGGGCCGCCGTCAACAAGACGCAGCGCGTCCTGGTGTACGCCGCTCCCGTCGGCACCATCGGCCAGCAGCCCCGCGAGGACCTGCTGCGCGACGCCCTGGACAAGGCCGCCCGCAACGGCAAGCTGGTCGCCGCCTCCATGCCGCTGGCGGGCACTCCGGGCGCCTGAGGTCCGGTCTCCCGGGACCCCCCGGGCTCCCGCTCCCCGCTCTGTTCTTCCGTCCCCGAATCGGCCGTCCGACCCCCGTCACCGGGGGCCGGGCGGCGTGCGCCGGGGGTGCGCGGTCCGTCCCGCGCACCCCCGGCGATCTGCGTTTTCCGCCCCGTGAGCCCGCATCCGCGGGGCGCCGGTTTCGTTGGCTGATACGTGCATTCCTACGATGTCTCCCGCGCCCCGTCCTATCCGAGCAGCGTCCCCCCGATGCGCCCCGTACGGGAGCTGGGGAGCTCTCCGACCGCCTCGCACACCCCGATCGCCTCGCACACCCCGATCTACGACACGCTGTACTCGGAGTACCTGCGCGCCTTCCGTGCCCTGCCCGGCGACCGTACGGGCGAGGAGGACCTCGGCTTCACGGCGTTCTCGTACGGGGGCCCGTACAGCGGCGCGTACGGCAGCGGCGCGGGCGCGTACGGCAGCGGATCCGCCACGGGCTCCGCGAGCGCCTACGGGAGCGGCTGGAACGGTTCCTCATGGCAGTCGCCGGGCCAGCACGCGGGGCAGCCGGCGGACGTCTGGCAGCCCTCCCCCGCCCCGCAGCCGCAGTACTCGTACGCCGGAGCCGGATACACGGGCGGGCGGCAGCACCAGACCGGGATGCAGCACATCCCGGCGGCCCTGCCGCCCGCTCCGCGCCGGGGCTACTAGCCCGGGCGCGGCCCTGCCGGTCCTGCCGGACCGCCGCTACATCTTGCGCTTGTGCTGCGCACCGCGCTTCTCGCGGACGCGGACCGAGATGTGGATCGGGGTCCCCTCGAAGCCGAACTCCTCGCGCAGGCGGCGCTCGATGAAGCGGCGGTAGCCGTGCTCCAGGAAGCCCGAGGCGAAGAGGACGAACCGCGGCGGCTTGCTGCCCGCCTGCGTACCGAACAGGATGCGCGGCTGCTTGCCGCCGCGGACCGGGTGCGGGTGGGCGGCGACGACCTCGCCGAGGAAGGCGTTCAGACGGCCGGTCGGGATGCGCGTCTCCCAGCCGGCGAGCGCGGTCTCGATGGCCGGGACCAGCTTCTCCATGTGGCGGCCGGTGAGCGCCGAGACGTTCACCCGGGGCGCCCAGGCGACCTGCTGCATCTCGGTCTCGATCTCGCGCTCGAGGTAGTAGCGGCGCTCCTCGTCGAGGTTGTCCCACTTGTTGTACGCGATCACGATCGCGCGGCCGGCCTCGACGGCCATGGTGATGATGCGCTGGTCCTGGACGGAGATCTGCTCGGTCGTGTCGATCAGGATGACCGCGACCTCCGCCTTCTCCACCGCGGCGGCCGTACGCAGCGAGGCGTAGTAGTCGGCGCCCTGCTGGAGGTGGACCTTCTTGCGGATGCCCGCGGTGTCGATGAACTTCCAGGTCACTCCGCCGAGCTGGATCAGCTCGTCGACCGGGTCGCGGGTGGTGCCGGCCATCTCGTTGACGACGACGCGGTCCTCCTTGGCGACCTTGTTCAGGAGGGAGGACTTGCCGACGTTCGGGCGGCCGATGAGCGCGATCCGGCGCGGACCGCCGACGGCGGTGCCGAAGGTCTGCGAGGGGGCCTCGGGCAGGGCCTCCAGGACGGCGTCGAGCATGTCGCCGGTGCCGCGGCCGTGCAGGGAGGAGACCGGGTGCGGGTAGCCGAGGCCCAGCGACCACAGGGAGGCCGCGTCGGACTCGCCGCTCTGGCCGTCGACCTTGTTGGCGCACAGGACGACGGGCTTGCCGGCCTTGCGCAGCAGACGCACGACGGCCTCGTCGGTGTCGGTGGCGCCGACCTTGGCGTCCACGACGAAGACGACCGCGTCGCAGGCCTCGATGGCGTACTCGGCCTGGGCGGCGACGGAGGCGTCGATGCCGAGGACGTCCTGCTCCCAGCCGCCGGTGTCGACGACCTTGAAGCGGCGCCCGGCCCACTCGGCCTCGTAGGTGACGCGGTCGCGGGTGACGCCGGGCTTGTCCTCGACGACCGCCTCGCGGCGGCCGATGATCCGGTTCACCAGGGTCGACTTGCCGACGTTCGGGCGGCCGACGACGGCGAGGACCGGGAGCGGGCCGTGGCCGGCTTCCTGGAGAGCGCCCTCGACGTCCTCGATGTCGAAGCCCTCTTCCGCGGCGAGCTCCATGAACTCCGCGTACTCGGCATCGCCAAGTGCTCCGTGGTCTTGCTGGTCGTTCATGAAGTCCGTTCCTCGTCGTTCGTGGTGATCGGTGGGGCCCGCGCAGCGCGGTTCCACTACTAGGTCAAGTCTCGCTCAGCGCCCGGTGAGGCGCTTGGCGTCGGCCAGGTGGGCGGTCAGCCGGTCCTGGATGCGTACGGTGGCCTGGTCCAGCGCGGTACGGGTACGGCGGCCACTGCCGTCCCCGGCGTCGAAGGCATCGCCGAAGACGATGTCGACCCTGCTCCTCAGCCGCGGCAGCGCCTTGACGACGCGGCCCGCCCGCTCGGTGCTGCCCAGGACGGCGACCGGCACTATGGGGGCGCCGGAGCGGACCGCGAAGTACGCGAGCCCCGCCCGCAGCGAGGCGAAGTCGCCCTCGCCCCGGGTGCCCTCGGGGAAGATCCCCAGGGCTCCGCCGGCCTCCAGGACGCCCAGCGCGCTGCTGATGGCGCCCCGGTCGGCGCCGGAGCGGTCCACCTTCACCTGCCCGATCCGGTCGAGGAAGGGGCCGAGCGGGCCGACGTACGCCTCCTTCTTGATCAGGAAGTGCAGCGGCCGCGGGGCGGTGCCCATGACCATGGGGCCGTCGATGTTGTGGGAGTGGTTCACGGCCAGGATCACGGGGCCGGTTGCGGGGACCTTCCAGGCCCCCAGCACGCGCGGCTTCCAGAGGCCGTACATGAGCCCGATGCCGATCCGCCGGCCGGCCGCCGCACCCTTGAGGGAGGGCGTATCGCTCACGGGCGGCCCGCCCGCTTCTCTTCCACGAGGGTGACCACGCACTCGATGACCCGGTCGAGCGTGAGCTCGGTGGTGTCCACCTCGACCGCGTCGCCGGCCTTGGCCAGCGGGGAGGTCTTGCGGCCGGAGTCGGCGGCGTCGCGCTTGATCAGCGCCTCCTTGGTGGCCGCGAGGTCCGCGGCCTCCTTGCCGCGGAGCTCGCCGCTGCGGCGGGCCGCGCGGGCCTCGGCGGAAGCGGTGAGGAAGATCTTCAGGTCGGCGTCGGGCAGCACCGTGGTGCCGATGTCCCGGCCCTCGACGACGATGCCCTCGGCCTCGTCGGCCGCCTCGGCGGCGATGGAGCGCTGGAGCTCGGTGATCAGGGTGCGCACCTCGGGGACGGCGCTCACGGCGCTGACCTTGGAGGTGACCTCCTGGGTCCGGATCGGGCCGGAGGCGTCCTGGCCGTCGACGGTGATCGTGGGGGCGGACGGGTCGGTGCCGGACACGATGACGGGCTTGCCGGCCGCGAGGGCGATGGCCTGCGGGTCGTCGGTGTCGATGCCGTTGGTGATCATCCACCAGGTGATGGCCCGGTACTGGGCACCGGTGTCCAGGTAGCGCAGCCCGAGCTTGGCGGCCACGGCCTTGGAAGTGCTGGACTTGCCCGTGCCGGAGGGACCGTCGATGGCGACGATCACGGCGGTCGGAGCTGCGGTTTCCACGGTGCGGGCACCTTCCTGGTTGCGCGTACGTGTCCGGGCGCGCCAATAGCGCCCCTCCTCCAGGTTACCGGGCTTTTCGCCGCCGCCCGCCGGGCCGTCGGCGGGCGGCCGCGGACGGGCCCAGGAGGGGCGCAGTCGGGGCGGGATCGGGGCGGGGTCCTACGGTTGGCGCAGGGCCCAGCCGCGCGCGCGCAGCTCGGCCTGGAGGCCGGGCACGGCCCGGGGTTCGACCATGAGCTGGACCAGGCCGGCCTGCTGTCCGGTCGCGTGCTCGATCCGTACATCCTCGACGTTGACCCCGGCCCGGCCGGCGTCGGCGAAGATCCGGGCGAGCTCGCCCGGCTGGTCGGAGATGAGGACGGCCACCGTCTCGTAGACCGTGGGAGCGGCCCCGTGCTTGCCGGGGACCCGGACCCGCCCCGCGTTGCCGCGGCGCAGTACGTCCTCGATGCCGGCCGCCCCGTCCCGGCGCTTGGCCTCGTCGGCCGACTGCAGGCCCCGCAGGGCTTCCACGGTCTCGTCCAGGTCCGCGGCGATCCCGGCGAGCACGTCCGCCACGGGTCCCGGGTTGGCCGAGAGGATCTCCACCCACATCCGCGGGTCGGAGGCGGCGATCCGGGTCACGTCGCGGATGCCCTGTCCGCACAGCCGCACCGCGGTCTCGTCGGCCTCCTCCAGCCGGGCCGCGACCATGCTGGAGACGAGCTGCGGGGTGTGGGAGACCAGCGCGACGGCCCGGTCGTGCGCGTCCGCGTCCATGACGACCGGGACGGCCCGGCACAGCGCCACCAGCTCCAGCGCCAGGTTCAGCACCTCGTGGTCGGTCTCGCGGGTCGGCGTGAGCACCCAGGGCCGGCCCTCGAAGAGGTCGGCGGAGGCGGCGAGCGGTCCGGACTGCTCCTTGCCCGCCATCGGGTGGGTACCGATGTACGCCCGGGTGTCCACGCCGAGCGCGTCCAGCTCCCGGCGCGGTCCGCCCTTGACGCTGGCCACGTCGACGTAGGCGCGGGCCAGGTCCCGCCCTATGGCGTCGGCGAGGGCGGCGGCCACGTGCGCGGGCGGTACGGCGATGACCGCGAGGTCGGCCCTGCCCGCGTGGGGCTCCTCCGTGCCGGCGCCCAGGGCGGCGGCCGTACGGGCCTGCCCCTGGTCGCGGTCGGAGAGGTGGACGGCGATGCCGCGGGCGGCGAGGGCGAGCGCCGCGGAGGTGCCGATCAGTCCGGTTCCGATGACGACGGCGGTTCTCACGGGGTGCTCTCCAGGTGTACGGGGGTGCGGGTCTGCGGTGCCTGCCTCAGGGTAGCCAGCGGGAACGGCGGAAGGGCCCGGCGTCCCGTCCGCTGGGACGGGACGCCGGGCCCGGCGAGGTGCGTTCAGAGCTCCGCCCGGAGCTCGCTCGGAGCTCGGAGGGTCGCTCGGAGCTCGGAGGTTCGCCCGGAGCTCGGAGGTTCACCCGGAGCTCGGAGGTTCGCTCAGAGGTTCTGCTGCTTGATGATGTCCTCCAGCGAGCCGCTCGGGACCGAGCCCTCGGGGGTCAGCTTGTCCACGGCCTGCGGGAGCGCCTGCGCGATCTGGTCGGCGGCGGCCTGCGGGGTGACGCCCGCCTGCTCGGCGACCTTGGCCAGGGTGTCGTCCGGCAGGGCCTTGGCGATCTCCTCGCCGCTGACCGGCTGGTTCTCTCCGGTGCCGACCCAGGACTGCGCCTGGTCGGTCAGACCCGACTTGGTCAGCATGTCCAGCAGCCCGCCGAGCGGGTTGTTCCCCGCGCCTCCGGCCGCCTGGGCGCCGCCGGCGCCACCGCCGCCGCCCATCAGGGCGCCGAGGAGGGAGCCGAGGATGTTGCCGCCGCCCTGTCCGCCGCTGCCGCCGCCGCCGAGGAGGCCGCCGAGGAGGGAGCCGAGGTCGTTGCCCGCCATGGTGTTGCCTTTCGAAGAGGGACCGGGCACGCGGAAATCGGCGTACCCGGCGTCGAGATACGGACAATGTCACCTAATCCGGGCGCGTCTGCCACTTGGCGCAGAGCCGCGCACCGACTGCGGTAGAACGATCGGCATGATCTTCCACCTCGTACCGCTCGCCGACTGGACCACCGATCCTGAGCTCCCGTACGCCCCGGCCTCCCTCGACTCGGAGGGTTTCGTGCACTGTTCGGCGGATCGCGGGACGGTGCTCGCGATCGCCGCCGCGCACTACGCGGGCGTACGGGGGACCCTGCTCGCCGTGGAACTCGACGAGCGCGCCCTGACCTCCGAGGTCCGCCGTGAGGGTGAGGCGGGCCCGCGCTATCCGCACGTCCACGGACCCTTGAACCGGGACGCCGTGGTGCGCGTGTGGGAGGTGGTACGTGCCCCCGGTGCGCCCGCGGAACTCGTTCCGTGGCCGTCCGAGGGCTGAGTCAAGGCGTGGCGGGGTGTTCCTGAGGCCCGTCACGCGCCAGGATGCCTCTCGCCATCCCGGCGATCACCCGAGGAGAAGTCATGAGCGACCCGACCCGCGCCGCCCGGCGCACGGTACTGGCGGCCGGCGCGAGCGTCCTGGCAGGCGGCGTGCTGACCGCCTGCGGCGGAGCCGACGAGGTCAAGCCTTCGTCCGAGGGCGGCAGCGCCCCCACGGCACAGAACTCCGAGTCCGCCTCGGCTCCGGCCGGGGACGCCAAGGCCCTGATCAAGGCCTCGGAGGTGCCGGTCGGCGGCGGCACGGTCCTCAAGGCCGAGAAGCTGGTCGTCACCCAGCCCACCGCGGGCTCCTTCCGCTGCTTCACGGCGGTGTGCACGCACTCGGGCTGCCTGGTGAACAAGGTGGAGGCCGGCACCATCGACTGCCCGTGCCACGGCAGCAAGTTCAAGGACACGGACGGCGCGGTGGCCAAGGGCCCGGCCACCAGGCCCCTCGCCGAGAAGAAGATCACCGTCTCCCCGGCGGGCGAAATCTCGCTCGCCTAGCCCGGCGGAGCGGCACTAGCCTCGCGGAATGAACGAGGCAAGCCCGCACGAACCGACGCCCGAGCCGCTCGAACTCACCCTGGTCCGCGACCACACGGTGTACGCGTGCGTGATGGGTTCGAGGGCGTTCGGCCTGGCGACGGAGGCGAGCGACACCGACCGGCGCGGTGTCTACCTCGCCCCGACGCCGCTGTTCTGGCGCTTCGAGAAGCCGCCGGCGCACGTGGAGGGGCCCCGGGACGAGGAGTTCTCGTGGGAGCTGGAGCGCTTCTGCGAGCTCGCGCTGCGCGCCAACCCGAACATCCTGGAGGTCCTCCACTCCCCTCTCGTGGAGGACCTCACCCCGGTCGGTGAGGAACTGCTCTCGCTCCGCGGCGCGTTCCTCTCCCGCCGGGCCCACACCACCTTCAGCCGGTACGCCGTCTCCCAGCGCGGCAAACTCCTCGGCGACCTCCGCAACCACGGCGCCCCGCGCTGGAAGCACGCCATGCACCTGCTGCGCCTGCTCCTGTCCTGCCGCGACCTGCTGCGCACGGGCCGCCTGGTGATCGACGCGGTCCCCTACCGCGACCGCCTCCTCGCGGTCCGCCGCGGCGAGCTCACCTGGGAGGAGGTCGACGCCTGGATGACCCTCCTCCAGGAGCAGACCGAAGCCGCCCTCCCCACCAGCCCGCTCCCCGAGTCCCCGGACCTCCCCCGCGTGGAGGACTTCCTCCTCCGCACCCGCCACGTGTCGGCGACGGGTACGGGTACGGGTACGGCCTAGCGCACCCGCCGCCGTACGACGAACTCGTCGAGCGCCTCGAAGGCGTCCGCGTGCTCCGGCAACCGCGAAGCGGCCTGCGCCGCCTCCAGGACCCCGTGCAGGGCCTCGAAGTCCCGTTCCACCCGGCCGGCGTCGATGCCCGCGGCCGCCCCGTGCTCGGCCTCGGCCTTGGCCTCGATCAGCCCGGCCAGATAGCCCGGGGCCTCCGGCACCTCCTCCAGCAGCGTGGGCAGGTGCGCCTGCACCCGTGCCGAGCGCATCAGGTGGACGCCCGTGAGCAGCGCCCGGAAGGTGTAGAGCAGCGGCTTGAGCTCGGCCGTCTTCCCGAAGAGCCGCCACTGCGTGTTCGCGAAGCCCCGGTAGTGGTGGGCGTGGTGCGAGGTCAGGACACCGGGGGCCAGGGACACCAGCTCCTCGTGCGCCGGCGTCGTGTGCACCACCAGGG
Organism: Streptomyces sp. NPDC002104; assembly: GCF_053593795.1. NCBI lineage: Bacteria > Bacillati > Actinomycetota > Actinomycetes > Kitasatosporales > Streptomycetaceae > Streptomyces > Streptomyces sp. NPDC002104. The sequence goes on from NZ_JBSFDF010000010.1 coordinate 168,469, forward strand.
GCGACAGCAGCTGCTCCAGGACGTAGCCGTTGCGGTTCAGCATGAGCCGGACGAACTTGCGCAGGTCATGGGTGACCAGGTCCATCTCGGTGCCGTCCCGGAACCACATCCGGCTGCGCGTCTCCTGCGGATCGCGGAGCGAGACCAGCTCCGCCGCCCGCAGCAGGTGGGCGCCGCGCAGGTCGATGTCGGAGTCCTTGGAGGGGAATCCGTACAGGTGGGCGCCGGAGACCGTCGCGAACAGCAGCGGATCCGGCTGCTCGGCGACGACGGCGGTCAGGTCGATCTCCATCGCGTTCAGCACGGCTCACGCGTCCCAGAGGGCGCCGAAGGACAGGAGTTCCTCGCGGTACTCGATGCGGCCCTCCCACTCCTGGGGCCAGGCGTTCGCGCCGAGGTGGGCGCCGGCGAAGGCGCCGGCCAGGCAGGCGATGGAGTCGGAGTCGCCCGCCGTGCAGGCCGCGCGGCGCAGGGCCAGGAGCGGTTCGTCCGGGAAGAGCAGGAAGCACTGGAGGGCCGTGGCCAGGGCCTCCTCGGCGATCCAGCCCTCGCCCGTCGTCAGACAGGGGTCCGTTTCCGGGGACGGGGTGCGCAGGGCCGCAGCGAGGCGGTCCAGGACCTCCAGGCACTCGTCCCAGCCGCGCGCCATGAAGGCCTCGGCCGAGGCGTCGGACGGCGTCCGCGTCCAGAGGTCGCCGAGCCAGCGCTCGTGGTAGCGGGTGCGGTTCTCCAGCGCGTACGAGCGCAGTTGCCCGACCAGGCCGGTCACCTCGGTGCCCTGCGCCAGCAGGAACACCGCCCGCGCCGTGAGGTCGGAGGCGGCCAGTGCCGTGGGGTGGCCGTGGGTCAGGGCCGACTGGAGCTGGGCCGCGCCGGCCCGCTCCTCCTCCGTCCAGCCGGGCACCAGCCCGACCGGGGCCACCCGCATGTTCGCCCCGCAGCCCTTGGAGCCGAGCTGGCTGGCGTCGCGCCAGTCCCGCTCGGGGTGGTCGAGGAGGGCGCACGCCTTCAGGCACGTGTGGCCCGGGGCCCGGTTGTTCTCCGGGGAGTGGTACCAGTCGACGTACTCCTCCCGGACCGGGCGGGCCAGGCGCAGCGGGCCCACCCGGCCCCGCCCGGCGGCGGTCCGTATGCCGCGGGCGAGGGCCAGCGTCATCTGGGTGTCGTCGGTGACGATCGCCGGCCGGGGCAGTTCCATCTGCCGCCACGGGCCGGTCTTCGCCAGGATCCGGGGCACGTCGTTGAACTCGGTCGGGAAGCCGAGGGCGTCTCCCAGGGCCAGTCCGATCAGGGAGCCCGTCGCGGCCCGCTTCGTGTCCGTCGGCATCGTCGTCATCGGGTGTGTCCTTCCGTGGGGCGCAGCAGGGGTGGGTGCAGCGTGGTCGCGGGTCCGGGCCGGTAGAGGGCGGCCGGTTTGCCGCGGCCGCCGGTCAGCCGGGCGGCTCCGGGCACGGCCTCGACGAAGCCGGGCGTGGCCAGGACCTTGCGGCGGAAGTTGGGGCGGTCCAGGGCGGTGTCCCAGACGGTCTCGTAGACGGCCTGGAGCTCGCCGAGGGTGAACTCGGGCGGGCAGAAGGCGGTGGCCAGGCAGCTGTACTCCAGCTTCGAGCCCACGCGCGACCGGGCGTCGCCAAGGATCTCCGCGTGGTCGAAGGCCAGTCCGGCCGCCGGCGCGCAGGCCTCCCCGACCGGCACCCAGCGGGCCCGGTCCGCGTCCCCGCCGCCCCCGGCCGCCGGTTCGGGCAGATCGGGGACGAGCGCGGTGAAGGCCACCGAGACCACCCGCATGCGGGGGTCCCGGTCCGGTTCGCTGTAGGTGCGCAGCTGGTCCAGGTGGAGGGCGTCGATCACCCGCGCCGACAGGCCGGTCTCCTCGGCCAGTTCGCGCCGGGCCGCCGTCTCGGCGGACTCCCGCGGCAGCAGGAAGCCGCCGGGGAGCGCCCAGGCGCCCGCGTACGGTTCCCGCGCGCGCCGGATCAGCAGCACGTGCAGGCTCCCCGCGCGCACGGTGAAGACGGCGAGGTCCACGGTCACCGCGAAGGGTACGAAGGCGTGCGGGTCGTACGCCTCCTCCGGTACGTGCCCGGGTCCGGTGTCACTCATCGGCTCCGCTCCCCCGCCCGCCGGGCCACCTGCCCGGGCACCTGCCCCGCCACCCGCTCCGGTAGCGGATCGGCGAACCGCCAGCCCTCCGCCAGGAGTCCGTCGACGGCCGCGACGGCCGCCGCGAGCCGCGTGTCCCGGTCGCCGCGGACCACCAGGAACCGCTTCCCGGTCCGTTCCAGCTCCTCCAGGAACCGGCCGGTCATCCACGGCCGGAGGTGCTCCCCGTCGCGCAGCCCGTCGTCCTCGAAGGGCACGTCCGTGTGGTCGGTGAGCAGGTACAGGTCCCGGCGCGTCCCGGCGGCGATCCGCTCGGCCTCCGCGCTGCGCGCCCCCAGGTACCGCTCGTGCCAGATCCCGGTGGCGAAGGAGTCGGTGTCGCAGAAGAGCACCGGTGATCCCAGCCGGGCCGCCCGCTCCTCGTCCGCGTCCTGCCGCCGCGCGATCACCGGGAACTCCTCCGAGGTGAAGCTCACCGCGTCCCAGGTCGCGGCGGGGTCGGCCGCGCGCGCCGCCGCGAGCCGCTCCTCGCTGTACTGCCGCCCGTACTCCGCCACCCAGCCCGTCTTCGCCCACACCCCGCCGCGCGCCCGCCAGTGCTCGGCCAGGGCCCGCGAGAGGGTGGTCGTGCCGGTGGACTCGGCGCCGAGTACGACGATCCGCCGGGTCAGTGCCGCCCGTACGGCGGGCCCCAGGAACTCCCAGTTCGCGACGGGGTCGGCCCGTACGGCCGTGCCGGACACCGGGAACAGGGTCCGGTCCAGGTCCACGCAGACCTCCTCGGCGCCGAACCGCCGGGCGAGCTCGGTCCCGTAGGCCTCGGAGGTGAAGACGGCGTCGACCGGGCGGCGCACCGCGCCCCGGAAGACCGCCATGTGGGCCTCCCAGACCGCCGGGTCCTGGAGGTCGACCGGGATGTCGTCGACCGCGCCGACCACCTCGGCCCCCGGGTGCGCCTCGCGCATCCAGGCGACCCGGTCGGCGAGCGGTACGGACTCCACCGAGGCCGCGCAGACCAGGACGGTCAGCCGCTCGCACTGGTCCTGCGCGGTGCGCACCAGGTGGTGGTGGCCGGCGTGCGGCGGATAGAACTTGCCGAGGACCAGCCCGTGGCCGTGGCGCTTCACGCCGTCACCGCCTGCGCCGCCGTCGCCCCGCGGGCCGGGAGCGCCCGGCGCCAGCCGAGCAGTCCGGCGACGCACAGGGCGAGGAAGGCGACGTAGAGCAGGGAGGTCAGGTAGAGCCCCTTGTAGACGTACAGCGGGATGTAGACGAGGTCGGCGGCGATCCACAGCCACCAGGACTCGACGAGCTTGCGGCACTGCCCGTACGTGGCCGCGAGCGAGAGCCCGGTCGTGAGGGCGTCCCAGAACGGGACGGTGGAGTCGGTCGCCCGGCTCAGCAGGAGGGTCAGGCCGAGCACCGCCACCGCTCCCGCCGCGGCCAGCGCGGTCCACTCGGCGGCCGTGGTGCGGCGCACCGGCAGGGCCGTGGCGGTTCCTGGTCCACCCCCGTGGGTCCAGGACCACCAGCCGTACGCGGCGAGGGCGATGAAGACGATCTGCAGCCCGGCGTCGGCGTACAGGCCCGCCTGGGCGAAGAGCACGATGAAGAACACGTTGTTCGCGATGCCGATCGGCCAGTTGGCGATGTGCTGCCGGGCGACCAGCCAGACGCACACGGCCCCCGTGACGAATCCGAGGATCTCGGTCCAGCTCGTCTGCCATCCCATGACGGCCCCCCGCTCTCTTTATAGTCAGGTTGACTATAAACGCGACCCGGGGCCCGCACAACCAAAAAACCCGCGGCGCCCGAAGGCACCGCGGGTTCTGGAGGCCCGGATGGGGCCGTGCTTCCGGCCGGGCCCTAGAGACCGACCTCGCGCATGAGCATGCCGACCTCGGTGTTGGTCAGGCGGCGCAGCCAGCCGGACTTCTGGTCGCCGAGCTCGATCGGACCGAAGGAGGTCCGCACGAGCTTCTCGACGGGGAAGCCGGCCTCGGCCAGCATGCGGCGGACGATGTGCTTGCGGCCCTCGTGGAGGGTCACCTCGACCAGGTAGTTCTTGCCGAGCTGGTCGACGACGCGGAAGTGGTCGGCGCGGGCGTACCCGTCCTCCAGCTCGATGCCGTCCTTGAGGCGCTTGCCGATGTCGCGCGGCAGCGGACCGGTGATCGCGGCGACGTAGGTCTTCTTCACGCCGTACTTGGGGTGCGTGAGGCGGTGGGCCAGCTCACCGTGGTTCGTGAGCAGGATGATGCCCTCGGTCTCGGTGTCGAGCCGGCCGACGTGGAACAGACGCGTCTCACGGTTGGTGACGTAGTCGCCGAGGCACTGGCGGCCGTCCGGGTCCTCCATGGTGGAGACGACGCCGGCCGGCTTGTTCAGCGCGAAGAACAGGTACGACTGGGTGGCGACGGTCAGGCCGTCCACCTTGATCTCGTCCGAGGGCTTCACGCGCTTGCCCTGCTCCAGCACGATCTCGCCGTTGACCTCGACGCGCGCCTGCTCGATGAGCTCCTCGCACGCACGGCGCGAGCCCATGCCGGCACGGGCGAGCACCTTCTGCAGACGCTCACCCTCCTCCTCGGCACCCGGGAAGGTCTTCGGGGTCTTGATCACGGGCTTGTCGGCGTACCGGTCGCGCACGCGCTCCTCGATCCGCGCCTCCAGCTCGCGCGGCTTGGCCCGGCCGCTGCGGGAGCCGGGGCCGATGCGCGGGCCGCCCGCCCCGCCGATGCCGGGGGTACGGGAGACCTTCGGGCCGCCCTTGGCACCGCCGCGGGCCGCCGCGCCACGGGCGCCGCCACCGCGGTTGCCGTCGGCGGCGCCGCGGGCACCGCCGCCGCCCGCCTTGGCACCGCCGCGGCCGTTGCGCTCGCCCTCGGGGCCGACGTCGTAGCGACGCTCCTCGGGGCGGGGGTTGCGGATGCGGGGGGCCTGCTCGCGGTCACGGTCGGAGCCGGAGCCGGCACCCTGGTAGCCGCCACCGGAGCCGCCACCCTGGTAGCCACCGCCGGAGCTGCCGCCACGGGAGCCGCCCTGGTAGCCGCCCGAGGAGCCACCGCGGGAGCCGCCGCCGGAGCCGCCGCCCTGGTAGCCGCCGCCGGACGAGCCGCCGCGGGAGCCGCCGCCCTGGTAGCCGCCGCCGGAGGAGCCGCCGCGGGAGCCACCGCCCGAGCCGCTGCCACCGCCGGAGTTGCCACCGCGGTAGCCACCACCGCCGCCGGAGCCGCCGCGGGGGGCGCTACCGCGCCCGCCGCCACCGCCGCCGCTGTTCCTGTTGCCGCCACCGTTGCCGTTGCCGCTGCTTCGCATCAAAGTTCCGTCGTCTTGTCGTCTTCATCGGTATCCGGAGAGTCCGGATCGAACGACGGAACACCCTCTTGCGTCTCGGCTTCGATCGCGTCCGCCTCGGGGAGGAAGGGCGCGAGCTCCGGGAGCTCGTCCAGGCCACGCAGGCCCATCCGCTCCAGAAAGTAGTTCGTCGTCCTGTACAGGATCGCACCTGTTTCGGGTTCCGTCCCCGCCTCCTCCACCAGACCCCGCTGGAGGAGGGTGCGCATGACCCCGTCGCAGTTGACTCCGCGGACCGCCGAAACCCGCGACCGGCTGACCGGCTGGCGGTACGCGACGACCGCCATGGTCTCCAGCGCCGCCTGGGTGAGACGGGCCTGCTGGCCGTCCAGGACGAAGGCCTCCACCGCCGGCGCGTAGTCCGCCCGGCTGTAGAACCGCCAGCCCCCGGCGACGAGCCGCAATTCGAATCCGCGGCCCTGGACCTCGTACTCGTCCACGAGCTCGCGCAGCGCCCCCGCGACCTCGCGCGGGGTCCGCTCCAGCACCTTGGCCAGGTGCGCCTCGGTCGCCGGCTCGTCCACGACCATGAGGACGGCCTCCAGGGCCGGCTTCAGCGCCAGCCCGGCCACGGGAGCCGTCATGTCGTTCATTCCTTGACCTCCACGATCCGGTCGAACTCGTCCGTCACCGTCGGCATGCCGTCACCGTCCCCGCCGCTCCAGCGCACCGTGAGCGTCTGCAGGGCCTCCTCCTGGTCCAGGACCACCGCCTTCTCCCGGTAGAGCTCCAGGAGGGCCAGGAAGCGCGCCACGACGGTCAGGGTGTCGGCGGCGTCCTCGGTGAGTTCCTGGAAGGTGGCCTCGCCCCGGGCCTTGAGCAGGGCCACGACCAGGCCGGCCTGTTCGCGGACGCTGACGAGGGGCGCGTGGATGTGGTCCACGTACACCTGCGGCTTCGCCCGGGGCTGCATGGCCTTGACCGCGAGCCGGGCCAGCCCCTCGCCGCCGATGCTGATGACCACCTCGGGGAGCAGCTCGGCGAGGTGGGGCTCCAGTCCGACGGTGCGCGGGTAGCGCCTGCCCTCGGTCTCGGCGCGGTCCTGGAAGATCTCGGCGATCCGCTTGTACGCCCGGTACTGCAGCAGCCGTGCGAACAGCAGGTCCCGGGCCTCCAGCAGCGCGAGGTCCGCCTCGTCCTCGACCTCGGCGACGGGCAGCAGCCGGGCGGCCTTCAGATCGAGCAGGGTGGCTGCGACGACGAGGAACTCGGTCGTCTGGTCGAGGTCCCAGTCGGGCCCCATGGCACGGATGTGCGCCATGAACTCGTTGGTGACCTCGGACAGCGCCACCTCGGTGACGTCCAGCTTGTGCCGGGAGATCAGCTGGAGCAGCAGATCGAAGGGCCCCTCGAAGTTCTCCAGACGCAGCGTGAACCGCCCGTCCCCGGCGGCGTGCCCGGAAGTTCCCGCAGGGGCCGCCGCGGCGGCCGGCGCAGGCTCCGCATCCCTCTCGGACCCCTCAGGCCCGCCGGACCCCTCAGGCCCACCGGGGCCCTCAGAGCCCGCCACGGGATCCGGCACGGGTTGCACGGCCTCTCCGGCCCCCTCGACCTCCCCGGGCGCCTCAGGGCCGCCGGGGGCCTCCGGGGCCGTGCCCGCCCCGGAGGGCACCCCTGGCGCTTGTGCGGGAGCACCCGGGCCGCGGCCCAGCGAGCGGCGGGGCGGAAAGCCGGGTTCGGCGGGAGGGGGCATCGCGATCCAGGGTGGTGCGGAGGAAGCATCTGACCGGGCCGGGGCCCAGCCCCCAAGGCTCCCACGCCCCACCGCCCGGGCCGGGCATCCGGCCGTCCGGCGTTTGAGACGCGGAGTCCGGGGCGCAGCCCCAAGGCGTCCGGGGGCGGAGCCCCAGGGGGTCCGGGGGCGGAGCCCCAGGGGGTCCGGGGGCGGAGCCCCAGGGGGTCCGGGGGCGGAGCCCCAGGGGGTCCG
>NZ_JBSFDF010000010.1:175953-192993 GCF_053593795.1 Streptomyces sp. NPDC002104
CCCCAGGGGGTCCGGGGGCGGAGCCCCAGGGGGTCCGGGGGCGGAGCCCCAGGGGGTCCGGGGGCGGAGCCCCAGGGGGTCCGGGGGCGGAGCCCGGTACGCCCTCCCAGCCCGTCCGGCGCTTGAGGACCGGGTCCGGGCAGGGCCCGGGGAACGGGCGAAGGGCGGGCAGGGGACCCGGCCCCGCAGGGCGGCCCGCCCGCACCCGCCCGGAGGGTCGGGCAGACCAGGCCCGCCCGAGCCCCCGCAGGGGCTCAGCGCCCCCGCAACCGCCGCACCAGAATGCTCGCGTCCCCACGGGACTCCAGGTCCGCCAGGACCACCGCGACGGCCTCCCGCACGATCCGCCCGCGGTCGACCGCGAGCCCGTGCTCCCCGCGCAGCACCAGCCGCGCGTGTTCCAGGTCCATGAGCTCCTCCGCGGAGACGTAGACCGTGATCTTCTCGTCGTGCCGCTCGCGCCCGCTGGGCCGCCGGTTCGCGCCCCGGCCCGGCCCCTTCCCCCGGCCGGGGGTGGGGGCGGGGACGGCGTTACCGGAACCTTCCTGCGGACGCCGCTGCGGGCCGATGCCCGGCTCCGTGCCGGCCTCAGCCTCCCGGCTGCGGCCCTCTCCCGCCGTGCCCTCCGCGGCCGAAGCCGCGTGCTCCACGCCCCGCGCCGAGTTCGGCGAGGAGGACGTCAGTGCCATCCCCCCGGTCGTACGGAACAGTTCGTCGGCTCCGGGCAGACTCACTCGGCGGGACACCGGGCGAGCACCTCCCTGGCCAGCTGGCGGTAGGCGGCGGCGCCGACGGAGTTGGACGCGTACGTGGTGATCGGCTCGCCGGCGACCGTGGTCTCCGGGAACCGCACCGTGCGGCCGATGACCGTGTGGTAGACGTGGTCGTCGAAGGCCTCGACGACGCGCGCCAGCACCTCGCGGCTGTGCACCGTACGGGAGTCGTACATCGTGGCGAGGATGCCGTCGAGCTCCAGCTCCGGGTTGAGCCGCTCCTGCACCTTCTCGATGGTCTCGGTCAGCAGGGCCACACCGCGCAGTGCGAAGAACTCGCACTCCAGCGGCACGATGACCTTGTGAGCCGCCGTCAGGGCGTTCACGGTCAGCAGGCCGAGCGAGGGCTGACAGTCGATCACGATGTAGTCGTAGTCGGGCAGCAGGGGCTTCAGGGCCCGCTGCAGCGTCGACTCGCGCGCGACCTCGCTGACCAACTGCACTTCGGCGGCGGACAGGTCGATGTTGCTCGGCAGCAGGTCCATGTTGGGGACCGCCGTCTTCAGCAGCACCTCGTCGGCCGACATGCCCCGCTCCATGAGCAGGTTGTAGACCGTCAGGTCGAGTTCCATCGGGTTGACCCCGAGGCCGACCGACAGCGCGCCCTGCGGGTCGAAGTCGACGAGCAGCACCCGGCGCCCGTACTCCGCGAGCGCCGCACCCAGGTTGATGGTCGACGTGGTCTTGCCCACGCCGCCCTTCTGGTTGCACATCGCGATGATCGTCGCCGGACCGTGGTCGGTCAGCGGACCCGGGATCGGGAAGTACGGCAGCGGCCTTCCGGTCGGGCCGATCCGCTCACGGCGCTGGCGGGCAGCGTCGGGGGCGAGAGTGGCCGCGTACTCGGGGTCGGGCTCGTACTCCGCGTCGGGGTCGTAGAAATGCCCCTCGGGCACCTGTTCGTAGTCGGCGAAACCCACGGGCTTGTCGCCGCTCGGGTCGCCGGCCCTGGAGTTCACGTCTAGGCCGTCCATGCTCTTTTGGGGCGTCGTCATGTGCTGGTGGTTTGCGAAGGTGCGGACCGCTACGGATCCCACGGCTTCGATTCCGGCAGGACCCTGGCCCCGCGCAGGCCCTCCTGCTCGACCACCTCCAGGAGCAAATGTCGACTCATTCACAAGTCGTCTTACCTCCTCGGACGTGACCAGGACACTTATCGATAGGTCAGCGTGGCACCATGCCGACGGTTGGCGACTCTATGGCGTGTCACCACTCAGCGGCAACACAATCCGCCGGACCCGCCGCGATGTGTCGGCAACCGAACACGACTCTGTCAAGGGCGCACGAGCTGTCGCCGGGAAGTTTCGCGGGTGTGCGAAAGGGTTAAAGGGTTACGTTCGAGGCGAGTTGAGCGGCCTCGCGGGCGACCCCGGGTACGCCTCCGGCCGGACCTCGCGAGCAAGGTCCGGCCGGATACGTGAGATTGACGTCAGTCGTTGACGGCTCAGCCGAGCAGCGTGCTCAGCTCGAGGGTCTCGAGACCGTGCGCCTCGGCGACCTCACGGTAAACGACCTGGCCGTCATGGGTGTTGAGGCCCAGGGCGAGCGCGGGGTCGCGACGCAGCGCCTCGGCCCAGCCGAGGTTCGCGAGCTGCACGATGTAGGGCAGCGTGGCGTTGGTCAGCGCGTACGTGGAGGTGTTCGGCACCGCGCCCGGCATGTTGGCGACGCAGTAGAAGACCGAGTTGTGGACCTGGAAGGTCGGCTCGGCGTGGGTGGTCGCGCGGGAGTCCTCGAAGCAGCCGCCCTGGTCGATCGCAATGTCGACAAGGACACTTCCGGGCTTCATCTTGGCGACGAGCTCGTTGGTGACCAGCTTCGGGGCCTTCGCACCCGGGATCAGCACCGCGCCGATGACGAGGTCGGCCTCGATGACGGCCTTCTCCAGCTCGAAGGCGTTGGAGACGATCGTCTTGATCTTCGTGCCGAAGATCTTGTCGGCCTCGCGGAGCTTGTTGATGTCGCGGTCCAGCAGGGTCACGTGGAAGCCCATGCCGACGGCGATCTGCACGGCGTTCCAGCCGGAGACGCCGCCGCCGATGACCACGCACTCGCCGGCGTGGGTGCCGGGGACGCCGCCGGGGAGCACGCCGCGGCCGCCGACCGAACGCATCAGGTGGTAGGCGCCGACCTGCGGGGCCAGGCGGCCCGCGACCTCGGACATCGGGGCGAGCAGCGGGAGGGCGCGGTTCGCCGTCTCGACCGTCTCGTAGGCGATGGCGGTGGTGCCGGACTCCAGCAGGGCGTCCGTGCACTCGCGGGAGGCCGCGAGGTGCAGGTAGGTGAAGAGGGTCTGGTCCTTGCGGAGGCGGTGGTACTCCTCCGCGATGGGCTCCTTGACCTTCAGCAGCAGGTCAGCGGTCGCCCAGACCTCGTCGGCGGTGCCGAGGATCTCGGCGCCGGCGGAGACGTACTCCGCGTCCGTGATCGAGGAGCCCACACCGGCGTTCTGCTCGACGAAGACCTGGTGGCCGTTGCGGACCAGCTCATGCACGCCGGCGGGCGTGATGGCGACCCGGAACTCGTTGTTCTTGACCTCGCGGGGGATGCCGACCTTCATCGTGACTCACGGTCCTTGGCTCAGGGGATGTTTCGGGCTACTTCCATACAAACCCGTCCACAAGAACGCGCAACGGGATGCACCAGAGGATGACCTGGTGAAGCCAGTCTAATGAAGGATGAGCGGCTGTCTAGCCTTGCAAACGAATAATCTCAGTCGGAAACGCTGCGGATTTCGCAGGCTGCGGGGTCATCTCCCAGCAATCTGTCGGCTGCGGACCGGTGCAGCCTGGCCGCCGCCGGGTCCCCGAGCCGGTCCAGCGTGTCCGCCAGCCGCACCTGCAGCGCGGCCTGAAGCCGCAGGTCCCCGGCCTTGCGCGCGAGCTCCACCGCCTCCCGGCAGGTGTGCAGCGATTCCTCGGGCCGCCCCGCGTACTCCTGGATCCGTGCCATCTCGCTCAACGCCTTTGCCTGGCCCGGGACATCGGCGAGCTTCCGGTAGCCGGCCGAGGCGGCCCGCCAGCTGCGCAGCGCGTCCCCGTACCGGCCCGCGTAGGTGTGCACATTTCCCAGCCGTCCGTACAGCCGCGCCTCGTCCGCCCGCTCCCCCCGCGCGAGGGCGTGGGACAGGGCCCGGCCGAACCAGTCGGAGGCCCGGTGCCAGTCCCCCAGCTCCTGGTGCGCACCGCCTACGGATTCCATCGCGCGGCCCGACGCGTACGGGTCGTTCGCCGCCTTTCCCGCGTCCAGCGCGGCCCGGTAGCGGTCCAGCGCCTCCCGGGTCCGGCCCGTCTCGGCGTCCAGATCGGCCAGGTTCAGCAGCGCGGCCGCCTGTTCCCGGTGCAGATCGCGCCGCTCGGCCACGTCCAGCACGAGCTGGTGCAGCCCGTAGAGCTCGGGCGCGGCCCCGGCGGTGCCGCGGTGCTCGGACAGCGCCCGCGCCAGCGCCGCCACGAACCTGCGCGCCAGGGTGTCCAGCTCCCCGTCGGCCACGGCCAGCGAGGCCGCGGCCAGCAGCGCGGGCAGCCGGGTGTTCAGCCAGGTCTCCGCCGCCCGCCGGTCGGCGAAGCGCAGCGCGCGCGGCACCCCGTCGAGCTTCTCCGGCGCCCCGACGACCCCGCCGGGCCCGTCGTGCCCGGCCTCGTCCGGCTCGGCCATGGCCCGGCAGGACTGCAGCAGCCGTACGGTGCGCTCCAGCATCCGGGCCCGCGCGAGCTGGACCTCGGCGGGCCGCTCCTTGGCCTCCAGCAGGGCCTGGAGCAGCGGTGCGAGGCAGCCGGGCAGCAGGTACAGCCCGTCGTGCGCGGGCCGCAGCAGGCCCAGCGCGGCGAAATCCTCCAGCGTCGACTGCGCGGCGGCCACGGAACAGCCGGCCAGCGCGGAGGCGACGTGGGAGTCGACGAGGCCCGCGGGGGCGAGCGGAAGGAGCCGCAGGGTCCGCTGGGCGGGCTGCGGGAGGGATTCGTAGACGAGCCGGAAGGCCTTGGCGACCGGGCCGCCGACACCGGCGGGCATGTCGTGCAGCTGCTTGCCGACGTCCGCCACGGAGGCCTTGGGGCGTGCGGCGAGCCAGCCGCCCGCGAGGGCGAGCGCGGCGGGCTGGCCGCCGCACTCCTCGGCGAGGGCTTCGGCCGCGCGCGGGTCGTTGGCCGCGCGGATGTCGCCGATGCGCTGGACCAGCATGCGGACGGCCGAGGGGGTGTCGAGGCCGCCCAGCGTGCAGGGCCGGACGTCCGGAATCCCGGTCAGGGGGCCCTCCGAGGTGACGACGACCAGGCACTCGGGGGTGTCCGGCAGCAGGGCGTCGACCTGGTGCGGATCGGCGGCGTCGTCGACGAGCAGGACGGTACGGCGGCCGGCCAGGGCCGTGCGCAGGGCGGAGCTGAGATCGTCCTCCCCGGCGCCCGGCGGGGTGGACTGCCCGAGCCCCTCCAGGAGGGTGCGGACGGCACGCTCGGTGGCGACGCTCTCGCCCGTGGGGGCGGTGAGCCTGACCCTGAGCACCCCGTCGGGATAGTCCCCGGCGATCTCGCGCACCAGCGCCTCGGCGAGAGCGGTCCGCCCGGAGCCGGGCCGCCCGGCGACGAGCAGCACCCGGGCCCGCGGGGACTTGGCCTTGCGGCCGGAGAGGGTGTCGAGCCCGGTTCGCGCGATGTCCTCGCGGAGCTCCTTGAGCTCACGCCGCCGCCCGACGAAATCCGTCACGGATCCGCTCCTCTCGCTGCCTTCGGATTGCGAGCGTAGTTCACGCAGAGCGACGGACAGGGTGGAGCGCGGCGGACAAATCGCCCGATCGGATCAGCGGATGGGCTGTTTTATTCAACACGGAGTCCATCCGGCGGAGCCCGGACACGCATGCGGCCGGGGCCGGGGGGCTACGCCTCGTACGGCCGGGCCTGCCAGGGGGCGTCCGCCGGGCGGAGGGAGGTCAGCGCCGGGTCGGTGGACAGGGCCGCCGAGAGGGCCAGGGCTCCCGTGACGAGCCCGGGATTGCCCAGCTCGCCCGCCAGGACGCCCCGTACCAGCTCGGGGAGCGGCACCCACGCCACCTCCATGTCCGCCTCCTCCGACCCCGACTCCGCGTAGCGCTCGCCGTCCGCCTCGCAGACCCCCCGCGCGAGGAAGATCCGCGTGGCTTCGTCGGAGCCGCCGGGGGACGCGTAGAAGTCGGCCAGCACCCGCCAGTCCTCGGCCTTGACGTGCGCCTCCTCCTGCAGCTCGCGCTGGGCCCCGTGCAGCGGGTTCTCCCCGACGATGTCCAGCAGCCCCGCCGGGAGCTCCCAGAGCCGCCGCCGCACCGGGTGCCGGTACTGGCTCAGCACCAGCACCCGCCCCGCGTCGTCCAGGGCCAGCACGCACACCGAGCCGGGGTGCACCTGGTAGTCGCGGCGGGCCACGGACCCGTCCGGCATCCGTACCTCGTCGGAGGCGACCGCCGTCTTCGCGCCCTGGAACGGCCGCTGCGTCGACAGCGTCTCCCAGGATTCCGACCTGTCCTTGATCTCCATGCCCGAAGCCCTCCACAACGCGCGACAGCCGGGGTACGGATCTCCGTACCCCGGCTGCCTACGTTATGCGGTCGGACCGCGTCGGCTACTTCGCCGCCTGCTGCCGCTCCACGGCCGCCTTGACCAGACCCGCGAAGAGCGGGTGCGGGCGCGTGGGGCGCGAGCGCAGCTCCGGGTGGGCCTGGGTGGCCACCAGGTAGGGGTGGACCTCGCGCGGGTACTCCACGTACTCGACGAGCTTGTTGTCGGGGGAAGTGCCCGAGAAGACCAGACCGGCCTTCTTCTCCAGCTCGCCGCGGTAGGCGTTGTTGACCTCGTAGCGGTGCCGGTGGCGCTCGTCCACGTACGCCTGGTCGCCGTAGACCTCGCGCACGATGGAACCCTCGGCGAGCTTCGCCGGGTACATGCCCAGACGCATCGTGCCGCCCAGGTCACCCGCGCCCTCGACGAAGGCCAGCTGCTCCTCCATCGTGGAAATCACCGGGTTGGGGGTCGAGGCATCGAACTCGGTGGAGTTCGCGTCCTCGATGCCCGCCAGGTTCCGCGCCGCCTCGATGACCACGCACTGCAGACCCAGGCAGAGGCCGAGCAGCGGGATCTTGTGCTCGCGGGCGTAGGTGATCGCGCCGACCTTGCCGTTGACACCCCGGTCGCCGAAACCGCCCGGCACGCAGATCGCGTCCACGTCGGACAGCTGCGCGGCCGCGCCGGCCGCCGTCTTGCAGTCGTCGGAGGTGACCCACTTGATCTGCACCCGCGCCCGGTTGGCGAAACCGCCCGCGCGCAGCGCCTCGGTCACCGACAGGTAGGCGTCCGGCAGGTCGATGTACTTGCCGACGAGTGCGACCTTGACCTCGTGGTCCGGGTTGTGGACCCGGTCCAGCAGGTCCTCCCACACCGTCCAGTTGACGTCACGGAACGGCAGGTCCAGCTTGCGCACCACGTACGCGTCCAGGCCCTCGGTGTGCAGGACCTTCGGGATGTCGTAGATCGACTTGGCGTCGATCGCGGCGACCACGGCCTCCTCGTCGACATCGCACATCAGCGAGATCTTGCGCTTGATCGAGGTCGGGACCTCGCGGTCGGCGCGCAGCACGATCGCGTCCGGCTGGATGCCGATGTTGCGCAGCGCCGCCACCGAGTGCTGGGTCGGCTTGGTCTTCAGCTCGCCGGAGGGGCCGATGTAGGGCAGGAGCGAGATGTGCACGACGAAGACGTTGTCGCGGCCCACCTCGTGGCGGACCTGGCGGACCGTCTCCAGGAACGGCAGCGACTCGATGTCGCCGACCGTGCCACCCACCTCGGTGATGACGACGTCGACGTCGTCGGTGGCCATGCGGCGGATGCGGTGCTTGATCTCGTTGGTGATGTGCGGGATGACCTGCACCGTGTCACCGAGGTACTCGCCGCGCCGCTCCTTCGCGATGACCTGCGAATACACCTGGCCGGTCGTGACGTTCGCCGAACCGTCGAGGTCGACGTCCAGGAAACGCTCGTAGTGGCCGATGTCCAGGTCGGTCTCGGCGCCGTCGTTGGTGACGAACACCTCACCGTGCTGGAACGGGTTCATCGTGCCCGGGTCGACGTTCAGATACGGGTCGAGCTTCTGCATCGTGACCCGAAGACCGCGCGCCTTCAGCAGCGCACCCAGGCTGGAGGCCGTCAGGCCCTTGCCGAGGGAGGAAGCGACACCCCCGGTGACGAAGATGTGCTTGGTCGTCATGGATTTGGGCGGCATCGCCAAGAGGGGGCTCCCGTGGTCGCGAAGTGAGGTGCGTCCGGCGCCGGCCACCATCGAACCGGAGGGTCTCAGGGGGCGCCGAAGCTGCGGTTTCGGGGCTCCTGATTTGCACAGGCAGACCACCGGTCCACGGGATACCAGCCTATCAGCGCCCGGGCCGGTCCGCCTCCGGCCACGCGGCGGGGGCCGCCCGAGGGGTCTGCGAGCGCTGTCCGAGGGCTGTCCGAGAATTTTTCGAGGGGCGGCCCCGACGATGTCCGCGGGGTCCGTCACCGCCGCACGGCCTCCGATCACCCGTTCGGCCGAACCCCATTGTTCCCAAGCTGACGGGGATCACTAGGGTGCCGTCTTGTCCTGCTCGGATCTCGATCACATCACCGCCGAGCGGCCCCGCGAACGGCGTAACCCGTCCGGTTCCGGAATCATGGGCTGGACGCGGACATCCACATCACCGGAGAATCCGCGGCATCGCGCAATGCAAGCGCCCTTCGGGGCGGACGTGGCTGTTCGACTGGAGATGCAACGTGTCCGGGCGCATCGAGGATTACGCACTGATCGGCGACATGCAGACCGCGGCATTGGTCTGCCGGGACGGGGCGGTGGACTGGCTGTGCCTGCCACGCTTCGATTCCCATGCCGTCTTCGCGAGCATTCTCGGCACCGAGGAACACGGGTTCTGGCGGATCGGCCCGGCGTTCCCGGCCGGTACCGAGGCCCCGCGTGCCACCCGGCGCCGCTACCGCGGTGACTCGCTGGTCCTGGAGTCGGAGTGGGACACCCCGCGCGGCACGGTCCGTGTGATCGACTTCATGCCGCCCCGCGAGGACCACGCACCGCAGCTCATCCGCATCGTGGAGGGCATCAGCGGGCGCGTCCCCATGCGCTCCGCCCTGCGCATGCGTTTCAGCTACGGCCGGGTCGTGCCCTGGGTGCACCGGGTCGACGACCGGACCGTGGCCGTGGCGGGCCCCGACTCGGTCTGGCTGGACACCGAGGCGCAGACGTACGGCAAGGACCTGACGACGTACTCCGACTTCACCGTCGGGCCCGGCGACCGGATGGCCTTCTGCATCAGCTGGCAGCCCTCGCACAAGGAGCCGCCGCAGCCGCCGGAGGCGGAGGAGGCCCTGGAGGCCACCACCGAGTTCTGGCGGGACTGGGTCGAGCAGTGCACGTACCACGGCCCCTACCGGGAGGCGGTGATCCGTTCCCTGATCACCCTCAAGGCCCTCACGTACGCCCCCACGGGCGGGATCGTCGCGGCGCCCACCACCTCTCTCCCGGAGGAGATCGGCGGCAGCCGCAACTGGGACTACCGCTACACCTGGCTGCGCGACGCCGCCATCACCCTGTCCTCGCTGCTGCGCACCGGCTACCGCGAGGAGGCCTCCGCCTGGCGGGACTGGCTGCTGCGCGCGGTGGCCGGCGACCCGGAGAACCTGCAGATCATGTACGGGATCGCCGGTGAGCGCGAGCTCGGCGAGACCGAGCTCGACTGGCTGCCGGGCTACGAGAACTCCGGCCCGGTCCGGGTCGGCAACGGCGCCGCCGGGCAGCTCCAGCTCGACGTGTACGGCGAGGTCACCGAGGCCCTGCACCTGGGCCACATGACGGGCCTGGCCCGCAACGACTACGCCTCCCTGCTCCAGCTCAAGCTGATCCGCTATCTGGAGAGCAACTGGGACCAGCCCGACGAGGGCATCTGGGAGGTGCGCGGTCCGCGCCGGCACTTCGTGCACTCGAAGGTGATGGCGTGGGTGGCCGTGGACCGCACGATCAAGCTGATCGAGAGCGGTGACGCGGACGGGCCGCTGGAGCGCTGGCGGGAGCTGCGCGACGAGATCCACCAGGACGTGTGCGAGAAGGGCTACGACAAGGAACGCAACACGTTCACGCAGTCCTACGGGTCGAGGGAGCTGGACGCCTCGCTCCTGCTGATCCCGCAGATGGGCTTCCTGCCGCCGGACGACAAGCGGGTGATCGGCACGATCGAGGCGATCCAGCGCGAGCTGTCGACCCCCGACGGCTTCATCCTGCGCTACCCCACGGCGGGCGAGGAGGCCGGTGTGGACGGCCTGGAGGGCGACGAGGGGGCCTTCCTCGCGTGCTCGTTCTGGATGGCAGACGACCTGGCGATGATCGGCCGCGTCGACGAGGCACGCCGGCTCTTCGAGAAGCTGCTCTCGCTCCGCAACGACCTGGGCCTGCTGGCCGAGGAATGGGACCCGCGGCTGCAGCGCCAGGTCGGCAACTTCCCCCAGGCCTTCAGCCACGTCCCCCTGATCGACACGGCCCTGCGGCTGACGGCGAGCGGGGCGTACGGGGGCTGACTAACCTGGAAGGGTCGTAGGCCCTTACGCATCTCCCGGAAGGGGGCAGCCATGGCTCCCCTCTCGAAGGCGGGCACGGCACTCGCCGAGCTCCGCGAGGACTTGTCCGGCACCGTCCTGGCGCCGGAGGATCCGGGGTACGACGAGGCCCGCGCCGTCCACAACGGGATGATCGACCGCCGGCCGGCCGTCATCGCGCAGTGCGAGAGCCCGGTGGACGTGGTGACCGCCGTGCGTTTCGCACGGCGGCTCGACCTGCCGGTGGCGGTGCGCGGCGGCGGCCACAGCGTGGCCGGGATGTCCCTGAACGACGGCGGCGTGGTCGTGGACCTGCGCCGGATGCGGGAGGTGACGGTCCATCCGGGTGCCGCGGCCGTCCGCGTCGGGGGCGGCGCCACGATGAGCCATCTGGACCGGGCCTGCGAGCCGTACGGCCTGGCCACCACCGGCGGCCGGGTCTCCACCACCGGGGTCGGCGGTTTCGTGCTGGGCGGCGGCACCGGGTGGCTGGACCGGAAGTTCGGCCTGGCGGTGGACAACCTGCTCGCCGTGGACCTGGTCACGGCCGACGGTCAGATGCTGACGGCGACCGCGGAGGACCATCCCGAGCTGTTCTGGGGGCTGCACGGCGGCGGCGGGAACTTCGGCGTCGCGACCTCCCTGACCCTGCGGCTGCACGAACTGCCGGTCATGTCCATGGCGTTCCTGCTGTACCTGCCGGAGCGCGGGCCCGAGATGGTCCGTACGTACCGGGACGTCATGGAGGACGGGCCGCGCGAGGCCGGCGGCGGCGCCCTCTACCTGACCGGCCCGCCCGAGGAGTTCGTCCCGCCGCACCTGGTCGGCACGCTGCTGGCGGGCGCGCTGGTCACCTACGCGGGACCCGAGGAGGAGCTGCGGCGGCTCGCCGCGCCGCTGCTGGCGATCCCGCACGAGGTGGAGATGGTGACCGCCCTCCCCTACGCGGACCTCCAGTGCATGCTCGACGACCCGCCGGGCCTGCGGAACCACTGGTCGGCGGAGTACCTCACCGGCGTGCCCGACGCGTTCGTCGACGTGTTCTGCGCCCGCGCGGACTCCATGCCGGTGCCGAGCGGCACCCAGCACGTGGTGTGGCCCCAGGGCGGCGCGATCGCCGAGGGTCCCGCCGACTACCCGGTGTCCTTCCGCGACGCGCCCTGGGCGGTGCACCCGTTCGGCGCCTGGGAGGATCCCGCCGACGACGACCGCTGCCGCCAGTGGGTCAGGGACGTCCGCGCCGACGTCCGGCCGTGGAGCACCGGCGCGGTCTACCTCAACTTCACCGGGGACGAGGGCGGTGACCGGGTGGCGGCCGGCCTGGGGCCCGAGAACATGCGGCGGCTGGGCCGGCTGAAGCGGGAGTACGATCCCGACAACGTCTTCCGCTTCAACCACAACATCCGGCCCGCCTGAGGCCCGGTCCCCGCGGGGGGCTACGTGAGGGCGGTGATCACCTCCTTCGCCGCCCGCTCCCCCTCGGTCGCGCCGCCTTCCATGAAGCCCTGGAAGTCGTAGCTGCAGTGCTCCCCGCCGATGTGGATCCGGCCCTGCGCGGTGCCCTCGTACTTGGCGTACCTGTGCAGGTAGCCGGTCGGCCAGTACGAGTACGCGCCGAGCGAGTACGGGTTGCGGTGCCAGGCCGACAGCTGCGCCCTGCCGGTCCAGGCCGCCTTGGTGCCGGGGAAGAAGGCGTCGATCCCGGTGAGCATCCGGCCCGCGAGGGTGCGCACGTAGGGGTCGGAGTCGGTGGCGAAGGGGGTCGCCGGGGTGAGGGCCCCGGCCAGGGAGCCGCCGCCGTACTGGAGCAGGATGCCGCCGTTGCCCGGCTGGACCTTGGTGGTGTCCCAGGTCTGCTGGACCTCGCCGTCGGTGAAGCAGTCGCCGGCGGAGACCCCCGGCCAGGGGCCGGTGCCGCGCCAGGGGCGGCTGGTGAACTGCATGTTGAGCTTGGTGCAGTAGCCCATGCGGGCGTCGCGCAGGAGGTTCTTCATCAGCGGGTCGAAGCCGGCGCCCGTGATGTCGATGCGCTGGAGGACGGGCAGCGGCAGGCACAGGACGGTGTGGTCGGCGACGACGGTGCGGGTGGCGCCCGCGTCGTTGAAGGTGAGCGTCTGGGTGCCGTCGGCCGAGACGCGTACGGCAACCAGCTCGCGGCCCATCACGGTCGAACCGGCGGGCAGGGCCTGGGCGATGGCGTTCGGCAGCTGGTCGTTGCCGCCGGTGATGTGGTAGCGCTCGTTGGACAGGCCCCAGACGTTGAAGTGGCCCGGGTTGGGCTGGTAGCCCATCAGCAGGACCAGCGCGAGCGCGGACTGCTGCTGGGTGTCGGCCCCGTACTCGACGTTGTACGCCACGTCGATGAAGCGGCCGAGCTGCGAGCCGTGCCCGCCGGGGATCCGCGTCTCGATCCACTGGTACAGGGTCATGTCGTCGAGGGCCGTGCCGGCGGGGGTCGAGGAGTTCCAGGAGACCTCGCCCGCGTCCTGGAGGTCCCGGCGCAGCGCCTGGTAGACGGCCTTGAAGTCCTCGTCGGCCTGCGTGCGCGGGTAGTAGGTCCCGTTGAACCAGAGCACCTCCTCCGCCCCGTTGGGCCCGCCGCCGAGGAAGTCCTCGGTGGGGAGGCCGAAGCGGCGGCACAGCTCCAGGATCTTCTTGTGGCTGGTGTCGATCAGCTCACCGCCGATCTCGGAGGTCTGCCCGTAGGCCCACAGGGAGCGCTGGGTCCACATCCGGCCGCCGACGCGGCTAGGGTTGGCCTCGTAGAGGGTGAAGGGGACGCCCGCGTCCTTGAGGGTGAGTGCGGCGGTCAGCCCCGAGATGCCGGCGCCCACGACGGCGACGCGGGCCGGCGCCACGGGCTTCTTGTCGGCGGCGGCCTCCACCGCGCGGGCGGCCGCCGGGGCGAGCGCCGCGCCGGCCACGGCGGTGCCGAGGCCGAGGGCGGCGGCGCGTCCCAGGAGCTGTCGGCGGGTGGAGCCGCGCACCTCGGCGACGGGCAGGCGGAGCTGCCGGGCGGCGGCGTGTTCGGCGGCGAGCCGGCGGAGCGCGTGCATGAGGGGGGTACGGGCCATGGCGGTGGCTCCTTCTCAGACGTTCGCGGCGGAGTGGGCGGACTCATCGGTGGGCCCGGCGGCGGGTCCGGAGGCGTGCTCGTCGGTGCGCTCGGCGGCGTCCTCCAGGACGACGCGGCCGATGATCTCGTAGCGCGCGGGGGCCTTGAACTTCAGCCACAGGCCCAGCCCCAGCCCGCCGAAGAAGACGGCCCCGACGATCCACGGGATCAGCGTGAAGAAGAACGAGTCGGCGGCCAGCCCGGCCGCCGTCCTCATGTTCACCAGCAGCAGGACCACCACGGCGGCCATGGCGACGCCGCCGATCAGCGGGGCCGTGAAGGTGCGGAACCAGTGCCGGTCCTCGGGGTGGTTCTTGCGGAAGTAGCCGATCACCGCGAAGGAGCACAGGGTCTGGACGATGAGGATCGCCATGGTGCCGAGGATCGCGAGCAGGGTGTACAGGTGGATGTACGGGTCCTGCCCGGTCAGCCAGAACAGCGCGACCAGGCCGGTGGCGATGGCCGTCTGCACCATGGAGGAGATGTACGGGGAGCCGTGCTTGGCGTGCGTACGGCCCAGGCCCGGGTGCAGGAAGCCCTCGCGGCCGATGGCGTAGAGGTAGCGGGCGGCGCACTGGTGGAAGGCCATGCCGCAGGCGAAGGAGCCGGTGAGCAGCAGCCACTGGAAGGCGTCCACGGCCCAGGCGCCGATGAAGGTCTGGGTCGGGGCGAAGAACAGGTCGAGCGGGCTCGCGGAGGCGGAGAGCTCCACGGACTTGGTGAGGCCGTTGCCCGCGATGGTCATCCACGAGACGTAGATGTAGAAGAGGCCGACGCCGACGACGGAGATCAGGGTGGCCTTGGGGATGACCTTCTTCGGGTTCCGGGACTCCTCCCCGTACATCGCGGTGGACTCGAAGCCGACCCAGGACCAGAAGGCGAAGAAGAGGCCCAGCCCGGCGGAGGCACCGGTGAAGGCGTTCTTGGGGTTGAGGGGTTCGACGGGGATGCCGTCCGGGCCGCCGCCCGCGATGAGCACGGCGGTGGCGACGGCGAAGAGGACGGCGATCTCGGCGACGAGCATCACGCCCAGCGCACGGGCGGTGAGGTTGATGTCGAAGTGCGCGAGGACGGCGGTGATCGCGATCATCCCGGCCGCGTAGACGATCCAGGGCAGGTCCACGCCGAGCTGGTCGTGGACGGTGGTCTTGGTGAAGTAGGAGAAGACGCCGACGATCGAGGCCTCGAAGACGATGTAGGCGAGGACCGCGAGCATCCCGGAGGCCATGCCGGCGATCCGGCCGAGGCCGTGCGAGATGTACCCGTAGAAGGCTCCCGCGGCGGTGATCCGCTTGGCCATGGCGACGTAGCCGACGGCGAAGACCGTCAGGACGGCGGTCGCGAAGAGGTAGCCGGCCGGGGCGCCGATGCCGTTGCCGAAGCCGACGGCGATGGGCAGGTTGCCGGTCATCGCGGTGATGGGAGCGGCGGTGGCGACGGCCATGAAGACGACTCCGACCAGGCCCACCGAATTGGCTTTCAGCCGCTGGACCTGGGGTGCGCCGCCGCCCGTGCTGCTGTCCGTGCTCATGGCTCCTCGTTCCTGTCGTGAGGGCGCTCACTCTCGCCCCGCGTGACGTACGCCACAATCGGCATGCGGTCCGATAATCTCCTTACGGGCGCGACGAGTTGTCGGGCCGGACGGGGGTAGATCCGACCCCGTAACCGCTCGGTGATGTGCACGGAACAAGAGCCCCGGTAGCGTCCGGCATATGGACAATCAGGGCGGGATCACGGTTCAGCGGGCACTTGAGCTGCCGGGGCTGCGCAGCGGACTTCCCGAGGTCGTGGCCTGCGCCGACCGGCTCGGCCGGACCGTGCGCTGGGTGCACGCGGGCGAGGTCCCCAACATCGCCTCCCTGCTCAAGGGCGGCGAGCTGCTCCTGACCACCGGCCTCGGCCTCGGCACCCGGCCCGCCGAGCAGCGCGCCTTCGTACGCCGCCTCGCGGACCGCGGCATCGCCGCACTGGTCGTCGAGCTGGGCCCCCGCTTCACCCGTCTTCCGGCCACCCTGGTGGAAACGGCCCGCGCGGTCGGCCTCCCCCTCGTCCAGCTGCACCGGGAGGTCCCCTTCGTCACCGTCACGGAGGAGGTCCACACCGAGATCGTCAACGGGCACTACGCACTGCTCCAGCGGGCCGAGGAGGTCCACCGGCGCTGTACGGAAGCCCTGCTCGACGGCGGTGGAATCCCCCAAGTCCTGCACATCCTGGCCGACTTCACCGCGAACCCGGTCTTCCTGGAAACCCCCGACGGCCAGCTGCTGTACGCGGCGGGCCCGGTCGCCGGCGAGGCCGCCGCCGACCCGCTCCAGGTCTGGGAGGGCCTACGGGGCCAGCGCGATCCGGAGCCGTCCGGCAACGCCGTGGTGGTCGACGTCCCGGGCGGCGGCCGCGGCACCGGCTCCGTACGGGCCCGGCTGGTCCTCCTGGGGGTGTCCGCGCCCCTGCTCCCCGTGCACAAGATGGCTGCGGAGCGGACCGCCGGCGTCCTGGCCGTCGTCCTGATGCAGGCCCGGCAGGAGGACGAGCTGGCGGCGCGCGGCCGCGGCGATTTCCTCACGGACCTCGCCGAGGGGCGGATCTCGGCGGAGGACGCCCCCGCGCAGGCCCGCGTCCTGGGCTTCAAACCGGGCTCCGGCCCGCTCCTGCCCATCGTCATGCGGCTCTCCTCCGACCTGGCCCCTTCCGGCAACTGGGCGGTCCTGGCCCGGGCCGTCCTGGAGGAACTCGCCTCCGTCGGCGTCCCGGTCCTCCTCGGCGTCCGCCCGGTGGAAGGCCGCGTCCCCCTCCTGGTCTCCCTGCGCTCCGACGCCGAACGCACGACCGTCTCCGACCGCGTCGCGGCGGCCCTGCGGGCCGGCGTGGAGCGGGCCGGCCTGGACCGTGCGGGGGCGGCGCCGGCGGTGGTCGTCGGCGTCTGCGGCGGCTGGGCGACGGTCTCGGCGGGCCTGCGGCACGCCGCCGAAACCGCCACGGCCGCGCACGGCCTCCCCGCCCGGCCCTGGTACGACGCCCGCCGCCTGGACATCGACCTGCTGCTGTGGCGGCTGCGCGAACACCCCGACCTGGCGGCCTTCGTGGACCGCGCGATCGGCGCCCTGCGCGTCCACGACACGGTCTCCCGGCCGCCGCTCCTGCCCACCCTGGAGACGTACCTGGCCCACGCGGGCCGCAAGGCGGAGACCGCGCGCGAGCTCCACCTGAACCGCCAGACGCTGTACAACCGCCTGGCCCGCATCTCGGAGCTCCTGGGCGCGGACCTCGACGACCCGGAAACGGTCCTCTCCCTGAGCCTGGCCCTCAGAGCCCGCCGCCACGCGATTCCTTCTTGACGCGGCCGGTCGGGGCTGCCGCCACCGCCGTCCCGGCGCGAGCCCGGTGGGCGGCCGCAGACGGCCGGCCCTGCGGGGCGAAGTCCCCTACCCACCCTTCCACCGTTCCCCGGGCCGGCCCGGACCCGCGCCTCAAACGCCGGCGAGGCTGAAGGGGGGCACCGGGCTGCGCCCGGACCCCCTGGGGCTCCGCCCCAGACCCCGCGCCTCAAACGCCGGCG